>JABLXG010000022.1 GCA_013178165.1 Anaerolineae bacterium | reverse complement strand
AGAATGAAGTCGCGTGTCATTTTGAGAGAAAATACACATGCGATTTGGTGCTTAGATGGGCAACCTTCAACCGGCATCTGAATTTCAACCGCGAAAGATACACTACCGGACTTTGCAACAGCCGTGGGCATGACGTTGTCCCAGCCGGAGAGTGTTGGTACATACCGCGCTACTGACCAGCCCTGGCGATGGCCATCTCCGCAGCCCGCAGGGTGTTCTTCAGCAACATGGTGATCGTCATCGGCCCAACGCCGCCCGGCGACGGGGTAATCGCCCCGGCAACTTCCTTGACCTCGTCAAAAGCCACATCGCCTACCCAGCGATAGCCCTTCTCCGCAGCTGGATCCTCAATCCGGTTCGAGCCGACATCGATCACCACCGCGCCCGGCTTGACCCAGTCCGCTTTGACCATCTCTGGACGCCCCACCGCCGCAATCAGAATATCCGCAGTCCGCACCACTGCAGGCAGGTCCCTGGTCCGACTGTGGCAGATAGTCACTGTCGCATTGCGGTGTAAGAGCAGCATGGCAGCAGGCAGGCCAACGATATTGCTGCGGCCCAGCACGACAGCATTAGCCCCTGACACCTGAACACCCACCTCATCCAGCAACACCATGCAACCGTAGGGTGTCGCCGGAATAAAGAGTGGCTCACGCCCTTTCATCGCCAGGCGTCCGATGTTCACCGGGTGGAAACCATCAACGTCTTTCTCAAGTTGTATCGCGCTCAGAATGGCTTCTTCATCAATATGATCGGGCAGAGGCAACTGCACCAGAATGCCGTGCACTTTGGGATCGGCATTCAATTCCAGAATCAGCTTGTGAAGTTCCTCCTGAGTGGTGGTGGCCGGCAATTCATAGCCAAAAGAGTCAATCCCCACCTTGGCGCACCGCCGCCGCTTCATCCCCACATACTGGCGCGACGCCGGGTTATCGCCGACGAGCACAGCGGCCAATCCGGGGGTTACGCCATGCTCATCCTTCATCTTCTGCACAGCGGCAGCGATCTCCGCCTGCATCCGTTCAGCAATGACATTGCCATCAATGATCTGTGCGCTCAAAGCTGCTCCTCCTTTGCAACGCCCTGATACCCGCCGCAGCCGGCATATTCTGAGCTTAGCATGCCTGGCTTTCTAGCGCCTAGTGCCATTCTTCATCACAGCATATGCATTCTTGGCCGCTGTGGCAAAAAGGACTGGATTGAACGCCGCCAGCCTGCTACACTTGCAGCCTGACCCGCACAGAAACGGGTAGGAGAACGCATATGATCGATGACGCCCCGCGCCGTGGGCTGATCTTCGTCCTTGTTGGCCCCTCTGCAGTCGGCAAGAACGCCATTATGCAGGATGCGCTGAAGCAGGTAGGCAACCTCAGGCAGCTCCCTACCGCAACGACCCGCGAAAAGCGCCATACCGAGCAGGAAGGCCGGGAGCATTTCTTTCAAACCGAAGACAGCTTCGTGAAGCTGATCGAGGAGAACGCCCTGCTTGAGTGGCAATGGGTCCACGGCCACCGCTATGGTATGCTTCGCCAGACGGTGGAAGACGCGATCGCCGATACCACCGATCACGTCGCCGACATCGACGTACTGGGAGCGGCCATCCTCAAGCATCGCTACCCCGAAAACTCGGTGCTGGTATTTGTCTGCCCCCCTGATGCCAGGGTGCTGGAACAACGGATTCGGGACCGCGCCGAGGAAACCGAGGAGGAGATTAGTAGAAGGCTGCAACGAGTCCCCTTCGAGATGAAGTTTGCAGCCATGTGTGATTACCTGATCGTTAATGATAGTCTTAGCCAGGCCGTGGACGAGTTCATCGGGATCATCCGCGCCGAACGCAGCCGCCGCAACGCCCACAGCACCCGCGTCACCGCCCTGTTCTGCCACCGGGATCAGGCGCTTGTCCGCGCAGGCACAGAGACCGAATTGCCCAACACGCACATCCTCCGTAATGAAAAGGCAGAAACTGCGCTCAGCCGCCTCGCTGCCAGTGTCGGCATCGCTGCCTACCAGATCGCCCGCCAGCCACAGGCCCCTTCTGACGGCCTGGCTCCATCCCACTATGTTGTCTGCCGCCAGGACACTACTGCCCAGGTCAACCTGATCTTCTCCTGCACTGTCCTCGATCCAGTGGGCAGCCCTCCCACCGGCTGGGAATGGAAACCATTGAGCACCCTCAACCCGGATACTTTCTGTCGCTAAGCAGCCCGGGTATCTGCTGGCTGGATACAGGAATCAAGCGGTACCGCTTTGCGATACCGCTTGATTGACTCCGGGCAAAACAGACGAGATAACCGCCAGTCGCCTGTTGGCTAGATATCCAGGTTGCGCACGTTCTTGGCATGGGTGAGGATGAAGCGACGGCGCGGCGGCACGCTGGACCCCATCAGCATATCGAAGATGCGGTCTGCTTCCGCCGCATCCTCAATCGTCACCTGCAGCAGGGTTCGGGTTGCCGGGTTCATGGTCGTTTCCCACAGCTGCTCAGGATTCATCTCGCCCAGACCCTTATAGCGCTGGATGGCCACCTTTGCCGGGTCAGCCCCCCACTCCTTGATGATCTCATCTCTGCCTGCGTCAGAATAGGCATAACGCGAGTTTTTGCGGTAATCCAGCCGGTACAGCGGTGGCTGGGCAATGAACAGGTAGCCGTTCTGAATTAACGGCGTCATATACCGGAAGAAGAAAGTCAACAGCAAGGTGCGGATGTGCGCTCCATCCACGTCGGCATCAGTCATGATGATAATCCGGTTGTAGCGCAGATTCTCCAGCTTAAAATCCTCGCTGATTCCCGTCCCCAGCGCCGAGATCAGGGCCTTGACCTCGTTGTTGTCCAGAATCTTGTTCAACCGCGCTCGCTCTGTGTTAAGGATCTTGCCGCGCAACGGCAGGATCGCCTGGAAATGGCGGTCGCGTCCCTGTTTGGCGCTGCCACCAGCCGAGTCACCCTCGACGATGTATAGCTCCGAACGTTCGGGGTCGCGCTCCGAACAGTCAGCCAGCTTGCCCGGTAAAGTGGTACTTTCCAGCAAGCTGGTGCCGCGCCGGACCAGGTCTCTGGCTTTTTTGGCAGCGTCGCGGGCGCGCATGGCCGTCATGCACTTCTCGACGATCCGCCGGGCCTCGCGCGGGTTCAACTCCAGATACTCGGCAAACACGTCGGCGGTCACCGAGGACACCACACCGGCGACCTCCGGATTCATCAGTTTGACCTTGGTCTGGCTCTCAAACTGCGGATCGGGATGCTTGACGCTAACAATAGCAGTCAGCCCTTCCAGTGTATCTGTGCCGGAGAAGTTTGGGTCTTTGTCTTTGAGCAGGCCCGCCTTCCGCGCATAGTTGTTGATCACGCGGGTGATCGACGTGCGCATGCCGGTCAGGTGACTTCCGCCATCAGGTGTGTTGATCGTGTTGGCAAAAGCTAACTCGGTCGTTGTTGAAGCATCCGTGTACTGGAAGGCCACATCAACGCCAATCGTGTACTGCTTCTTGTCGTCACCCTCGTTGACCACCACCTCGCGTTCAGCGTAGATCACCGGGTGCAAAGCCTTACGATTGCGGTTGATGTAGCGCACAAACGACTGGATACCGCCCTCAAAATGGAAGGTCATATCCCGGGAGATGGGTTTGACCCGTTCATCACGGATGGTGATCGTCACCCCCCGCGTGACAAAAGCCATCTCGCGGAAGCGCTGCACCAGGGTCAGGTAGTTGAATTCTGTCTCCTGCATGATCGTCGGATCGGGCTTGAAGCTGATGGTGGTCCCCGTCCGTTCACCCGGCTTCATATCTCGGATTGCGCGGACTTTGCCCGTCGGCTTGCCACGACGATACTCCTGCTGCCAGACCTTGCCATCGCGCCGTACAGTAGCCCTCATCCAATCAGAAAGCGCATTCACGGCGGAAACGCCTACGCCGTGCAGACCGCCCGATACTTTGTAGGCCTGCCCGTCGAACTTGCCGCCCGCCCCGATGCGCGTGAGTACCAGCTCCAGCGTAGAGATCTTTTCCGTGGGGTGTTCACCCACCGGAATGCCACCGCCATTATCATCAACCGATACCGACCCATCATCATGCAACACCACTTCGATCGTGTCGCAGCGCCCGGCCAGAGCTTCGTCAATCGAATTGTCCACAACCTCGTAAATCAGGTGATGCAGGGCGCGCTGATCGGTGCCCCCCACATACATGCCTGGCCGGCGGCGGACATGCTCCATGCCTTCCAAGTATTGAATGGTTGCCTCGGTATATTGCAAACCGTCCGCCACGCTATCCTCCCTCGAATTTACCGGAATTCAATTTGGTTATTTTAGCGCAGATTCCCCCTCCGAGCAAAAGTTCTACAGCCTTACCGCCGGCTTACTTAGCATCACATAGCCTCGTCTGCTGCACAGCCAGCCTCCTCAAACAAGTCAAAAACGCATAGTTGTTTTTTTGCGGTTTGTTATCCCGACTGCTAGACTTATATGTTGCTTTGCTCACGGTTACCCGCACAGGATTTGCGCGGGTGCATTTGCGACTACATTAAGAAGTGGTGTACAGGGCGTCATGGCTGAACGCTATTTGATCGTCGGCCTGGGGAACCCGGGTGTGAAATACGCCAATACCCGTCACAACATCGGCTTCCGCTGTGTGGATGCACTGGCCGAACGGCATGGCCTGTCATTCGACCGCAAACAGGGGAAGGCGCTCATCGCCAGCGGGACGATTGTCGGGCAGCCAGTCCTGCTGATCAAACCGCAGACGTACATGAATCTCAGCGGCGATGCCGTCAGCGCTGTGGCGAACTTCTACCGAATCACGCCGGACCGCCTTCTGGTCATCTTCGATGATCTTGATCTGCCTGTCGGAACTGTTCGCATCCGCAAGAGCGGAGGCGCTGGCGGGCACAAAGGGATGATCAGCATCATTGAGAGGCTTGGCACGCAGGAATTCAGCCGCATCCGGGTCGGCATTGGCCGTCCGTCAGGTCGAATGGATCCCGCCGACTATGTCCTGCTGCCCTTCCGCGAGGGCGATGAATCCATCCTGGTTGCGGAGACTATCGACCGCGTCGCTCAGGCTGTGCAGTCCTGGCTGGCAGACGGCATCGAGATCACCATGAACCGCTACAACCACAATGTTGGCCACAAGGCACAGAGACAGAGAGCCGCGGCCCAAAGCTCACCGGATGATCCTTCGCCTGCCAGCGACAAAGGATCTGTCGCTCCCGCTTCGAACGCCAGCACTACAGATCACGCCCTGCAAGAGGACAGCAAGAGTAGTTGACCAGTATGCAACTCAGCGGTTTACGAGAACTTCTGCGGGACATTCCTGCCTACACTGCTCTATGCAACCAGATTCAGGCCGGTCTTGGAGTGACCGATCTGAACGTGCTGCGCTCTGCGCGGCCCTTCCTGGCGACGGCCCTGGCTACAGACCTTGCACGTCCGCTCCTGTACATCACCGGACGCACCAGCCGCGCCTACAATATCGCCGAGCAACTCCCGGTCTGGAATGACACCGCGGAGATTCTGCGCTTTGCTGAGCCTGGACCGCTGTTCTACGAGCGTGTACCCTGGTCAGATGCGACCATCCGTAGCCGGTTGCAGACACTGGCGGCGCTCTGCCCACCACCGCTAGAACAGCGCACCTCCGCGCCAATCATTGTAACCTCAGCGCGCGCCCTGATGCAGAAAACTTTACCCATCCGGGAATTCCGCTCAGGCTCCCGCGCCCTCAAACTTGGTGCGCGCACCGACCCGGAAAAGCTGCTGCGTCTGCTCCTGGATATCGGCTATGAGCCAGCGACTATTGCCACAGCGCCGGGCACCTTCAGCCGCCGGGGTGGCATTGTTGACATCTATCCGATCGCTGCCGATCTACCGGTACGTATTGAATTCTTCGGGGATGAAATCGAGAGCATGCGGCGCTTTGACCCGGCTTCCCAGCGCTCTGACGCCGAGGTCGCGCGTGTCGTAGTCACACCTGCTCGCGAAGCATTGCCCCGCCTGGCCCCTCCGGTTGCCGGCCGTCTGTCGGACTGGTTCGTGGCTCAACCTGATCCGGAGCAGGATGGTAGCTCCTCACGTCCAGATGGCATGGCATTGGCCAATGGCGTGGCTTTTCCGCTGCTGGAGTACTACCTGCCCTACCTCTACTCGCATCCCGCCAGCCTCCTCGACTACATTCCTGAAGACGCCTTGATTGTGGTCGACGACTGGACAGAATTACGCGATGTCATTGAGGAACTGGAGACACAGGCGGTCGCCCTCCATACCGAGAAGATGGCAGACCGCCAGCTTCCGCCGGATTACCCCCTCCCTTACCTGACATGGGACGAGATTCACGAGGAATTGTCGACCCGCCGGGTTTTGCACTTCGGTGAAGGCCCGGCGCTGGAAGCCCCACTGTTTGATGACACACCATCCCTGGCGGAAGCCTTCAGCCCGGGGCCGCGCTTTAGCGGGCAAATCAAGCCCTTCCTGGATTACCTGTTTGAATTACGCCTGAACAATCAGCCCGCCGTGGTGATCACCCGCCAGGCTCAGCGGCTGGCTGAACTGTGGGGCGAAGTTGACAGCGTCATTAAGCCGATCGATGCCATTCACAGTGTGGCTGAGATCGGCTCGTTACAGTTTGTTGAGGGGGCGCTGGCCGAGGGGTGGACTCTTCACGGCCCCGCTGGCCCGATGCACTTGCTCACCGATGCTGAAATCTTCGGCTGGCAGCGCCCGGAACCGCGCCGGATACGCCGTCCGCGCCCTCACACGCCGGAAGCGCGCTTTGCCGACCTTGAGCCGGGCGATTATGTTGTCCATGTCGAATATGGGATTGGTCGTTTTGTCGGGTTGCACCGGCGCATGCTCGGCGGCGACGAGCGTGAGTACCTGGTGGTGCAGTATGCCGGTACCGACCAGCTCTTTGTACCTATTCATCAGGCCGATCGGCTGGCCCGCTATATCGGCAGCGACGATCGCCCGCCCCAACTCAGCAGTCTGGGCACCGCTGACTGGTCGCGGGTAAAGGAGACAGCCCGCCAGGCTGTGGAGGAACTGGCCCGCGAACTCCTCGAACTGTACGCCAGACGATCTAGGATCAGGGGGCACGCTTTTGGCCCGGATACGCCCTGGCAACATGAACTGGAAGCCTCCTTCCCTTATATTGAAACCGAAGACCAGCTCCGCGCCATCATGGAAGTCAAACGGGATATGGAACGCCAGCAGCCAATGGATCGGCTGATCTGTGGCGACGTTGGCTACGGCAAAACCGAGGTTGCGCTACGGGCAGCCTTTAAAGCGGTGATGGATGGCAAGCAGGTAGCGATGCTAGTACCGACAACCGTCCTGGCCCAACAGCACTTCAACACCTTCACGCGTCGTCTGGCGCCATTCCCCGTCAAGGTGGAAATGCTGTCGCGCTTCCGTGACCGGCATGTCCAGCGTTCGATCCTCCACGACCTGTCAACCGGCGCCATTGACATCATCATTGGCACGCATCGTCTCCTGCAATCGGATGTGCAGTTCAAAGACCTCGGTCTCCTGATTATTGACGAGGAACAGCGCTTTGGCGTCACCCACAAGGAACGTCTCAAACAAATGCGCACCGAAGTCGATGTCCTGACCATGACCGCTACGCCTATTCCGCGTACGCTGTACATGGCGCTGACCGGCATCCGCGACATCAGCACGATCCAGACTGCGCCAGAAGAGCGCCTGCCAATCACCACCCACATCGGCGTCTATGATCCCCAGCTGGTTCGCCAGGCTATCCTGCGCGAGCTTGAGCGCGGCGGACAGGTCTACTTGGTACACAACCGCGTGCAGACCATCCAGATGAAGGTCAAGGAAATCACCGCCCTGGTGCCGGAGGCGCGGGTAGCAATGGCGCACGGGCAAATGGCCGAACATGAACTGGAACAGGTGATGCTCGGTTTTGCCCGTGGCGATTTTGACGTGCTTGTCTGTACCAGCATCATCGAGTCCGGTGTGGATATTCCCAACGCCAACACGATCCTGATCGACCGCGCTGATTGGTTCGGCCTGGCGCAGTTATACCAGTTGCGCGGGCGTGTGGGACGCGGCGCACAACGCGCTTATGCCTACTTCTTCCACCCGCCCTGGAGCAAGCTTACCGAGGATGCTATCCAGCGCCTGCAGACCATCAAGGAATATAACGACCTGGGCGCAGGCTTCCACATTGCCATGCGCGATCTGGAGATCCGTGGCGCGGGCGATATCCTGGGGGCACATCAGAGCGGTCATATCGCCGCCGTCGGCTTCCACCTGTACACGCAACTGCTGGCGCAGGCAGTGGAGCAACTCAAAGCCAGCGGCAGCCTGGCCGCGCCAGCGCCCAGAACCCAGGAACCGACCGCAACGATCGATCTGCCATTGCCCGCCTTCATTCCAACGGACTACATTGCTGACGTGGCTTTGCGCCTCCAGCTCTACCGGCGCATGGCCGATTTGAGAGACCTACAGGCCATCGACGAGATCGGCGCAGAACTGGCCGATCGTTTTGGCCCGCTGCCAGATGCCGTACAGGGATTGCTCTTCCAGCTACGAATCAAGCTCCTGGCGCAACAGGCACGGGCCACAGCCATCGGCCATGAAGCGGAGCAGATTTACATCCGCCTGCCTTACCTGGCGGAAGTGGATCGCCCTGCCCTGCAACGCTACCTGGAAAACGACGTGCGCGTCAGCCGCACCGCTGTCTGGCTACCGCGTAATCTCCCCCGTCCAGAATGGCAGGCCCGGCTGATCGATGTGCTGACACGACTGGATCGGCGCACAGAACTGACCGAGGCCCGTACCATGTGATGAACGACCGGCACACAGGCAAACAGTGTCATGGCTTCCAGCCCGTTGTGGCTGGCGTATTGGTTCTGGGAGGCGTCGGCCTCTGTGCGCTGGTCGGACTGCTAATCAGCGGGGTGCTGCTTGTATCCAATGCGCCTGGGTGCCAGGCCATCCCCCGCTACGCCGAATCAACAACCACGCCAGTTCTGGTGCCAAGCCCCGTAGCCACACTGGCAGGCCCGCTGAGCTCCTTTGCCCCAGCTGCAACGCCTGGTGCAACGGCTACCATCCCGGCGACAGACACGCCTTCCCCGACAGAAACGTCCCACCCGGAAACGCCAGCGCCAGCCTCAGATATTGCGTGCCCGCCGCCCTCCAGCTGGGTAGTTCACCATGTGCAACCGGGCGAGACTCTGTTCGCGTATGTGCTTGGCGCAGCTATCTCCGGAACGACAATCACCACAAATGATCTCCGGCAGGCCAACTGCCTGACCAGCGACCTCCTGCAGATCGGGCAAACGCTCTATCTGCCCCCTGGCGCCGCCGAGAACGCCCCTTCCAGCGAACCAGCAGGTGTTGCGGTTGCTGATGGAACCGGACCGCGCACCCCGCAGTGTGATCCTCACTGCACGATCAGCATTCGTCCCGGCTGGCGGGCGGAACAGATTGCCGCCGTGATCGACGCTTTGCCGGTGGGATTCTGGGGTGCGGACTTTCTGGCGGCTATCCATCCGGAAGCAGGTCTTCCTGCCTATGAATTCCTGGCCAGCAAGCCTCCCGGCAGCACGCTGGAAGGCTATCTGTATCCCGGCACCTACGAGCTGACCAACGACACGACCGCAGCCACCTTCCGCGACATGCTGCTGGCTGCCTTTGCCGCGCACTACGCGCCGGATATGAGCGCCGCTGCCGCCGCTCATGGTCTGACCTTCTACCAGGCGCTCACCCTCGCCTCGATCATCCAGCGCGAATCATGGGCCTACGCCGAGCAGACTCTGATCAGCAGTGTCTTTCACAACCGTCTCCGGCGCGGTGAGAAGCTTGGCGCAACCGTCACGCTTCAGTACGCCCTGGGCAGTCCCGGAAACTGGTGGCCCCCGATCCGCGGCAGCATGGTCAACACGCCATCCCCCTACAACACCCACCTCAACGCCGGCCTGCCTCCCTCGCCTATCGACAACCCGGATATCGACGCCATCCGCGCCGCTCTGTATCCGGCAGAAACGAATTACCTGTTCTTCACCGGCAACTGCAATGGGCCAGGCAACCTCTACGCTGCCACCTATGAGGAGCACTTGGCCAACGTCAATGCCTGTCGTTAGTCCGCCTCAACCGGCGCAAGCCGAGCGCTGAAATGCCGCAGAAACGGCGCCTGCTCCACAATGCGAAAACCCTGGATACTGTCCTTGCGGGCGTTCACCCGGCTGATCACCTCAATTACATAGTCCATATGGCTCTGTGTATAGACCCGGCGCGGGATGGTCAGCCGTACCAGTTCCAGTACCGCCGGTTTCTCCGTGCCATCAGGCTGCGGCTTGCCAAACATGAGTGAACCGATCTCCACTGAGCGCACACCCCCTTCCCGGTACAGTTCCACTGCCAGCGCCTGGGCCGGATACTGGCAGGGTGGGATGTGCGGCAGCATTGCCCGCGCATCAATGTAGACGGCATGGCCTCCTGGCGGCTGGACGATCGGCACGCCAATCTTCAGGAGGGCTTCTGCCAGATAAGCCGTCACCCGGATGCGATAGCGCAGATAATCCTCCTCCAGCACTTCCTCCAATCCCTGGGCGATGGCCTCCATGTCGTACCCGGCCAACCCGCCATAGGTGGGAAACCCCTCGGTCAGGATGAGCAAATTGCGGCACTGTGCCGCCAGCGCATCATCATTCAGCGCCAGGAATCCGCCAATATTAGCCAGGCCGTCCTTCTTGGCCGACATAGTGCAACCGTCTGCATAACTGAAGGTCTCCCTGGCGATCTCCAGCGGCGTCTTGTCAGCATAGCCTTCTTCCCGCTGCTTGATGAACCAGCTGTTTTCGGCAAAGCGGCAGGCATCGATAATCAGCGGAATACCGTGCGCATGGGCGATCTCGCTGACGGCGCGGATGTTGGCCATGCTAACCGGCTGCCCACCGCCGGAGTTGTTGGTCAGCGTCAGCATTACCATCGGGATGTGTTCCCGGCCAACTTCCGCAATCGTTTGCCGCAGCGCCTCCAGGTCCATATTCCCCTTGAAGGGGTGAATCACGCCGGGTTGCCGCCCTTCCGGAATAACCAGGTCACGGGCCTCAGCGCCTGCATATTCGATGTTGGCGCGGGTTGTGTCAAAGTGCGTGTTGTTAGGGATGACATCACCGGCTTTGACCGCCGTTGAGAACAGAATACGCTCGGCAGCCCTTCCCTGATGAGTGGGAATCACATGCTTGAAGCCGGTGATCTTCCGCACCACAGCCTCCAGGCGGAAGAAGGAGCGCGAACCGGCGTAGCTCTCGTCGCCAACCATCATCGCACCCCACTGCTTGGCCGACATTGCCCCCGTGCCGGCTATCAGTCAGCAGATCGATCAGCACATCTTCCGCGGCGATCAGGAACAGGTTGTATCCAGCCTGCCGTAGCACTTCTTCGCGATGTTCGCGGGTGGTGAACTTGATCTGCTCAACACTCTTCACCCGAAACGGCTCAATGATCGTCTTAAACGACGGGTCCATAACCGTTTTCTCCTCCGAATGCATGCACGAACATGGCCTGTATTATGAATATGCGTCCGCAGGTCAGCCAGACAGCCTACAGGCCAAACCACACACAGAAGTTGACCGCCTGAGGTGTGCCACAGGTGGAAAGCACGTAACTGATCAGCGCGGCCAACCCGCAACACCCTCCAACGACGACCAGCGCCAGCAAACACCCGCACCAGGTCACTGGCCCGCCGGTCAGGAGATCCATCACAAAATCGAGCAGACCGCCAACAATAGACAGGATAGCCGAAGCCAGCGGCAGAATGAGCGCCAGCGCAAACCCGGCGACACATACCAGCAGCGCGATGCCTGCCAGCGTACTCAACTGTGGCTCCACGATATGCCCCCCTTGCCAAAAGACCTCGCCGCCGCGACACCCAATACCAGGCGCGAACAGCCGGCAGCCATCAGCGATCCTGTTTCATCTGCCGGGCTTCCAGCTCCATGCGCACCAGTTCCCGACGCAGGATCTTCCCCACAGCTGTCTTGGGCAATTCCGTCACAAACTCGAACCGCGTCGGAATCTCATAGCGGGCCAGGTACTGCCCGGCGAAGGCAACCAGTTGTTCCGGCGTGATCGTCCGCCCCGGTCTCGTGACAACCCAGGCTTTGAGTGCCTCCTGGCCTTCCTTCTGGGGGTCTGGATGAGGAATCGCTGCTACCCCAACCTCCAGTACATCAGGGTGGCTCATCAGCACATCCTCAACATTCCGGGGGTAAACGTTGAAGCCGCCGATCAGCGCCATGTCCTTTTTGCGGTCGACAATGTAGAAGTAGCCATCCTCGTCCATCCGGGCAATATCCCCGGAATAGAACCACTTCCGGCCTTCGCTGTCTTCGCGCAGGGCGTTGGCCGTCTCTGTTGGCATGCCATGATACCCGATCATCATCTGCGGCCCCCGCAGAATCAACTCCCCGATCTCGCCCACAGGAACATCCGTCTCACCATCATCAAGGCTGACAATCCGGCACTCAACATCCGGGAATGGCAGCCCAATCGAGCCGGTACGATTTTCGCCCAGCAAGGGGTTAGCATGTGTAGCAGTCGGCATTTCGCTCATCCCGAATCCTTCCAGTAGCTTGCCGCCGCTCAGCGCCTCGAATTTCTGCTTGGTCGCCGGCGGCAATGGCGCCGACCCGCTCAAACACGCCCGCAGCGATTTTAACGATACCGCCCCTGACTGTGCCCGCGCATTATTGTTGATCGCGTTGTACATCGCTGGTACGCCCATAAAAAGGGTGGGTTTGTAGACATGGATGTTGTCCAGCACCTCATCAATATCCCGCGGATTGGGCACCATGATCATGGCGGAGGCCATCGAGACGGCAAAGCTCATCACAGCCACCATGCCAAACACATGAAAGAGCGGGATCGCTGCCAGGAAGCTTTCCTCATGAGGCGCGCCGCGCATATCCGAAGAGAGCCACGCCCGGCACTGCATGGTATCCGCCACCAGGGCGAAATGCGTCGAGACCGCCGCTTTGGAAACTCCGGTAGTGCCGCCGGTGTACTGGAAAAGTGCCCGATCCTCAGGCGTGACTTCCACGCCAGCCTTACGTCCCCCGTAACGGCGCAGGAGGTCCTGCAGCCAGTGATCCTCCGGACGCTTCTGGATGGCGTGTCCGTCCTTCTTTTCCCGCGCCAGGGTAAAGAGTAGCCGCCCCACAGCCGGGAAGTACTCCTTGATATTTGTCACGATGACGTGGTGAAGCGGGGTATTGGGCTGAATCTGCTTGATGGACTCGTAAAAGAGACTCAGGGTAATCGCCACGGTTGCGCCGGAGTCAACAATTTGTTCCTGCAACCGGAGAGGAGGATAGCTCGGATTCACCGCTGCCACTACCCCGCCCGCCTTGAGCGTAGCGTAGAACGCAATGACGAACTGCGTGCAATTGGGCAGGATCAGAGCCACGCGATCGCCCTTCCTGAGTCCCAGATCCACCAGCGCCGCTGCCAGCGCGTCCACGGCAGCATCCAGTTCGCCATAGGTAATGCTGGCGTGCCTGCGGCCAAGCAAAGGGAGCTTGAGCGAAGTCAGACAGGCGATAGCATCCGGATGTTCACGCGCACTCTGCTCCAGGAAGCCATGAAGCGGGATCGCCGGATACTGCAGGGTGTGCGGGATGCCTGGGTCATAGTGCTTGAGCCATGGACGATCGCTGTATGAAGCCATGCTTCCCTTCCAGAGAATAATCTGATCGCCTGTCTCCAGAACAGCCAACACCATCATCACACAGGCCAGCGGCGATCGGCCCCTCTTGCTGGGCAGAGAGAGGCTGCCTAGCCCTGGTTACCCTGCCCTGACCCCTGCGCAACAGATTCCAGCAAAGCCACAGTTGCGGCAATGACCTGATCCTGCTGCGCCGCCCGCGAGATCGTCGCCTCGCCATCGCCGCCCTGGGAGCCATACCAGCCAAACTGAGCGTGGTTTCCGCCTTCAACCGCGACAAAGCGTGCGTCATCGGGAAGCAAGCGCGCTGATGCCAGCACCTTCTCAGGCGCCGCCAGCCCATCCTGCGTGCCATAGATCGAGACTACTGGCAGGTCCGCCCCGGCCAGGCTGTTATTGTCTGCAGGATACGCCGCCCATAGTACCAGACCGGCAACCTGCGCGGGCTGACTGTAGGCAAAACTGGCGGCCATCGCACCGCCCAGCGAATGCCCGCCAACCACCCAGCGGGGAACAGCAGGAAAGCGGTTGATCACATCCGCCGCTCGCCCCGGCGCCAGTACCGCCAGGTTGAGCGGCATCGGCACGATCACCGTCAGATAGCCCTGCTCAGCAATAGCGCGGGCATACGGTGCATAAGCGCGTGGATCCACTCGCCCACCGGGATAGAAGATGAACCCTGCTGGCCTGGCAGCGTCAACCGGCTCAAATACCAGCCATTCACTCTGAGTGACGCGCACACTGGCGTCGCTTTCCAGCGCAGCCAGCGCCTCCGCCATTGGCGGCAGGGGATTACTGGCCCACAGCACAAATCCCACCAGCGCCAGAACCAGCGCCACCGGAATCAACCACAACCATCGTTTGGAGAATCGCATTGCCTTGCCCCCAGTCCCGCATCGTTTACGGTCAGCCCTGCAACCGCGCGCGCCACTCCGGTGGGATGGCTGTCACCTGTCCCCCATGATTGACACAGATGTGCTTGCTGTGTCCGGTTACATGCAGTGTCCCGGTATCAGCATCAACGATCTCATACCCAAAGGTCACCGAACGACTACGGAGATCCTCGATCCAGCAGCGCACGGTCAGCCTTTGGCCATAACGGGCCGGCTGCTGGTAGCGGGCATAGACTTCACTCACCGCAAAGTAATGTCCTGTGCGCTCAAAGGCAGCGTAATCAGCGCCGCGTGCCCGCGCATAGTGCGACCGCCCTTCTTCAAAATAGACAACATAACTGGCATGGTGAACTATGCCCATGGCGTCAGTCTCAGCATAGCGCACATAGAAGGTCGTCTCGGCCACAAACCGATCCGCTGGAGCCATCCGCCCCATCCTCTCCGTACATGCAACCCGTTACAGTGCCCCCTCCTGAGCAAGGATATCCCGTAGCAGGGCTTTACGCGCTGCGCCACCCAGTATCTCCAGCTTGCGCAATCCCAAGGGATCGATCTCTTCGCGCAATAGGCGCAGTTCCTCGGCTGCTGGCGGCGGGGTTTCTGCCAGGTCCGGGGCAATCAGCAACTCACAGCCGGTCTTGGCGACAACGCGCTCCACAGTCACACCGGGATGACAGGCAAACAGTCGCAGCCGTCCATCAACCCAGTCAAATTGACCCAGGTCACTGAGCAGATACACCGGGCCGCGCCCCTGCCGGCGCGCCGGGCTGTGCCCCAGTCCGCTGACCACATCCACCCGTGGCACAAAGACTGCCCGCGAGTGGCGGGGAACATACAGGTGCATATCGCTGTACACCACGCTCACATCCGGGATACCACCAGAACCCGGCAACCGCATCCGAGGATGCCAGTAATCTTCGCCAATCGCCAGGTTGTTGAAGTTGCCCTGCGCGTCAATCTGGGCAGGCCGCAGATACTCAATGGGATGTAGGCGCGGCAGCAAATCGGCCGCCACGGTGATAAACCCGACCGTGGTCAGCGCCTTATCCAGCCACAGCGCCTCCGTGCGTGCCAGGCCTAATGGCGCCCAGTCCTGGCAAATACCCTGGCCAATGGCCGAGGCAAAGCGCAGGTTGGGCGCATGCGTGAGCTTGGCCAGCAGGTAACCGGCAGCTACCAGTGGTGTGGCAATCCCCTGGGCAACAGTCACCTCATCGCTCAGACGGCGGGCGATGCAAACCGCCATGATCTCATCAACCGTGTACTCGTTGCCTGCTGGCACAGTGCACCGATCTCCCTGTTCCGCCACCTCATACACCGATCAACGCAACTCTGGAACCCGCTGCCGCAGAAGGTTGATGCCCGCCTGTAGCTGGGCATCGGTCTCCGGCACATCGGCATCCTGCTCAACAAAAACATCAGGCGAGACTCCAACTTCATGGATCGACCGCCCTGCTGGCGTATACCACCGGGCAATTGTCACCCTGATCCCGCCGCCATTGGACAGCTCACGCCATGTCTGAACTGTCCCCTTGCCGAATGTCCTCGTCCCGACAATCGTGGCCCGTTCGTGATCCTGCAACGCTGCGGCGACCAGCTCAGCGCCACTGGCGCTGCCCTCGTCAACCAGCACGATCATCGGCACGGTTGGCGCGCTGGCCACACCGGAAGCGCGATAGACCTGTTCGTGATCGCGTAGTCGTTCGGTTAGGATCACACCTTCCTGCAGAAACTCGCTGGCCACATCCACAGCGCTGGTCAGGAATCCGCCGGGGTTGCCACGCAAATCGAGAATCAACCCAGCCCGGTTTTCGACCTCCAGCGTCTGCAGTTGCTCTCGCAACTGATCTGCAGTGTCCTCCCCAAACTGGAAGAGCCGTATATAAGCGATGTCGCCATCAAGAATCTTGCCCTCAACCGTAGCCAGCGCGATGCGCGCCCTGACAATCGGGACAATGAGCATTTCGGTTGCCCCAGATCGCAAGATACCAAGTTCGACAGTCGTTCCTTCCGGGCCACGGATGGCGCCGATGATCTTCGCCTGCGATATCCCCCTGACATCGACGCCATCAACCTGCACAATGGCATCGCCGCGGCGCAGCCCTGCCGCCTCAGCAGGAGAACCGGGCAACGTGCTCACAATCACCAGGGCGCCAGTTTCCTCGTCCAGCTGGACCGTCGCGCCTATTCCTTCAAACTCACCTTCAAGATCACTGTTAGCTATCTGGAAGGTATCCGGATCCATGTACAGGCTGTACGGATCGTCGAGCGCCGCCATCAAGCCGTTCAACGCCGCTTCAACTAGGGCTTCTGGCTCAGGCGGATCGACAAACTGCTCCTGGATGATTTCCCAGGTCTCCTGCACCGGCGCCAAAGCCGCATCTATCTGCTGTCCTGTCCCTGCCAGCGCCGGCGTGATCTGGCCGCCCAGCAGCAAACCAGCCCCAAAAGCGCCTAACACCAGAATCCAGAGTGCCAATCGTCTCCACATACCTGTTCGTCCACTCCATCAACCTGGCAAACCGTATTCAGGCACCATCCAACAGAACCGATCCGACCAACCTCACTCCTCCAGAAAGTCCTGTAGATATCGATCGAACTCACCGGAGGCGCAGGCATCGATGTAACGCAGTAACTCACCCCCTGCCACCGGATACAGCGGGTGACACGATGTTGGCCAGGCTCCCCGTGGCGCATGGACAACCATCGTCGTCAGCGGTGCAGCGATGTCCACGTCTGCCGTCAGGCGATCGACCACCTCTTCCGCTGTCACAATGACCGTCCCTGCCAGGTAGGCCAGTTCACGGTCGATGGCCAGATTCCTGTTCAGCCGGGCATTGCCCTGCCGATCGGCAACGAGGGCATGCACCACGGCAATGTCGCAGGGAATCGCCGGGAACGCCATCAGCTCTTCGCCACTGTACGGATCGATGATAGTTTTGACATCCGGTCGCAGGCGCGGCAGGTCCGTGCCGATCCACGCCCGCGACGGCATAAAGCCGACCGCGCTCAAGGCAGCCCGGATGCCCATCGCCAGACTGGCTTCGGTTTCCTCAATCACGGTGATCTGGCCTCGCGTTGCCGCATCGGTGAACATCGGCGCCAGCCCAAAAGCTTCCAGGCCAAAATAACACGTCCGGGTACGGGCAATACAGCCAGCCCCGACCAGCAGGTCGGACTCATATCCTGCCGTGAAATTCAATAGTGTCAGGCCAACGGGCCGATCAGAACGCCGTAGCAGCGCCCGCACAAAAGCGACCGGTCGCCGGTAAAGAGTCATACCGCCCAGCGCCAGCGTCTGGCCGTCGCGAACGGCCTGCGCAGCCTCCGCAAGTGACACAAGCCGGTCAACAGCCATCACGATGCTCCGCAATCCGCAATCGCTTCTCTGCCAGATGCGCCCCCAGATCGAGGATACCATCGCGGTTCTCACACCGATCGCGCCAGTCCGCCGGGATAGATTCCATCCCCAGACGCGCCGCAGCAACCCCTCCCGCGATGCAGGCGACGGAATCGCTGTCACCATCCATGTTTGCTGCCCTCCGGACAGCGGCAACGTAGTCGTCCGGGTAGCGCATCACACAGTAGAGCGCCAGGCTCACGGCTTCCTCGGCCACCCAGCCCGCGCCGATATGGCGCATTGCCATGATCTCGTCGCCCCAGGCCAGTACATGACCCACCCGGCGCAGCGCCAGATCTAGCTCATCGGAAAGCCCGTCCACAGAAACGGCCACCTCGTGCAGGTAGTGGTCAGGGGCAATACCATCCAGCGCCAGCTTCACCAGGTACGCTGCGGCGACGCTCGCAGCCAGCGCCGTTGGATGGCCGTGGGTGATCAGACTCGTTGCCTGCGCCACATCCCTCAATCGTTCCGGATCATGCTGATAGAGATACCCGATCGGCGCAACACGCATGGCCGAACCACATCCTCTGGAATCCGGCAGGCCAGATCGACGCCAGGACTCCCCGCGCTCATACCGCCGCACGCCAGCGAGGCATGCTCCGCCCGGCGACCGGCCGTTGTCCGGGCTGTTCAGCCAGCGTACAAAGTACTTTCCCACAGCGCTCATCAGGGCGTCAGGATCAGCTTCGCCAGCTTCTATCAACCCTTCTGCCAGGGCTAGGGTCATCTGCGTATCGTCGGTATACAGGGCCGGATTTGGAGGCTCCTGAATCCCCCCGGAACCATACCGTGCGCTGATCTCGGCCAGACCCATAAACTCGACCGGCGCCCCAAGCGCGTCCCCAAGCGCCAAGCCCAGCAAAATCGCCTGTGCTTGCGTTACACTCATGGCCGCACCACATCCTGTTTGCGTATTGCGCCAGACCAAAAGCGTCCGGAATTGAGCCGGAATTGTAGCACACGGTCCAACAGGTTGCGATCAGGCTGCAATGCCTATAGGATCAACAGCGCAGAGAGTACTGTGACACGAAAGCAGGCCTTCTATCTTGGGTGAGAACAGCATGACATCGACGACAACAACCAGACCTCTACGTATCATCGGGGTTCGCTTCACCAAGATCGGCAAGCTCTACCACTTTGACTGCACCGACCACCCGGAGGTTGAGCCGGGTGATTATGCCATTGTCGAAACCACGCGCGGGCGGCAGATGGGACAGGTCATTGGTTTTGCCGAAGAAGAGGAAAACCGCGAATACAAACCCATCCTGCGCAAAGCCACTCCCCGCGACCTGGCTCTCCAGCGGGCCTGGCAGGAGCGCGAAGTTGGCGCCCTGATCACCTGCCGTGAAGCAGCCAGCAAGTTCAGCGAATACAACGACGTGAAATTCGTTGCGGCACAATACAACTATGACGGCAGCATGTTGACCTTTCTCTACTACAACACTGAATCCGAAAACAAATCGCCCAACATGAACCGTCTGCGCAACGAGTTGAGCCGCCTGTTTCCTGGCACCAAGCTCGACCTTCACCAGGTCGGCCCGCGCGACGTTGCCAAGTTGCTCGGCGGCTACGGAGCCTGTGGGCAGCCACGTTGCTGCAGCACTTTCCTGACCGATTTCAGCCCGATCTCAATCAAGATGGCCAAGGCCCAGGGCATCTCGCTCAACCCCACCGAGATCACGGGCATGTGCGGGCGGTTGCGCTGCTGCCTGATCTACGAGTATGAGCAATATGTGGAGGCGCGTAAGCACCTCCCCAAGCGCAACAAGCGCGTGGGCACCCCCGCCGGTGAAGGCAAAGTCCTGGATGTCCAGCCGCTGCAGGATACAGTAACCGTCAGCATCGAGAATGAGCGCTACACCTTCAAGCGCGAGGAGATCATCCCCCTGGAAGAATGGGAAGCGCTCCAAAAGAAGGCTGAACAGGGTTGCAGCAAGCATGAGGGCGGCGGTTGTGACTGCGGGGCAAGACGCTAATAACTGAGGTAATGCCGTTGGCCCGCTAAACCTACTGCTGCAAGGATAGCGCTATGACCGTTGATTTTCTGCAGGGTGCACAACGACTGGCGCCCCAGCTCATCGACTGGCGCCGTGAGCTACATCGTCATCCCGAACTGGCGTTTATGGAGACACGAACCGCCAGTATGGTTGCTAACCAGCTCCACCAGCTTGGCCTTGAGGTCCAGACAGGTGTCGGGAAAACTGGCGTCGTTGCATTGCTCGATGGTGCATCTGATGGTCCGACTGTCCTGCTCCGCTTCGATATGGACGCTCTGCCCATCCGTGAGGAAAACCAGGTGCCTTACGCCTCGGTCAATCCGGGGGTAATGCATGCCTGCGGCCATGATGGGCACACGGCCATTGGCCTCGCCGTTGCACACCTGCTCAGCGATCAGCGCAACCGGATTCATGGCCGGGTGAAGTTCGTTTTTCAGCCGGCTGAGGAGATCGCTGAAGGCGCGCAGGCCATGATCCAGGACGGTGTCCTGCAGAACCCGGAGCCGGAGATCGCGCTGGGGTTGCACCTGTGGAATACGCTCCCGGTTGGCCAGGTAGGGATCATGCCCGGCCCGGTGATGGCCGGGGCTGATATCTTTGATCTGATCATTCGCGGCGCGGGTGGCCATGGAGCGTCTCCGCATGAGACCCGCGACCCTCTGCTGGCCGGGGCGCATATCGTCACGGCGCTGCAATCGGTGATCAGCCGTAACGTCAACCCGCTGGATTCGGCAGTTCTGTCAGTCACCAGTTTCACCGCCGGCACAGCCTCCAACATCATCCCATCCGAAGTGTCCCTCAAAGGGACCATTCGCACCTATACGGACGCGGTACACGACCTGACCATCCGCCGCTTGAAGCAGGTCACCGAAGGCATTGCCCAGGCGATGGGCTGCGTCGCTGAGGTCACTGTGACGTCACTGACCCCGCCGCTGGTGAACCATCTGGAAGTTACGCAGGTCGTGCAGCAGGCCATCGCGCCATACACCGACCCAGAGAACCTGCTGCCCGATATTCGCACAATGGGTGCTGAGGACATGGCCATCTTCCTGAACCGGATTCCGGGCTGCTTCTTCTTCGTCGGCTCAGCAAACAGCCAGCATAACCTGGCCTACCCTCATCACCACCCCCGTTTTGATTTCGACGAGGCAGCGCTGCCGCTGGCGGCGGCTATGCTGGCTTCGGCGGCTGCTGCCTATGTCCTGCCGGGCTGAGCGGCCTGTGTGTTGCGCAACGGAACCGATCACAACCGGAACACAAGAGAGGTGATAACCAGCAAACATGATACAGAGCAGCATTTTTGAGTGGCGGCAGGGTGCAGGGTGGCTTGTTCTAAGCAGCGGCGGTCGCTTTATGGATGGCGAGACCGAGGCCATCGACACGCGGATGCTCAGCCGGTCTGCGGCTGACGGCGCTCTGGTCTATATCGGTGCAGCGGATGAACCTGAAACCGCTGAGCAGTTCCTGATGTACCTGGGCGACCTGGGAAGCCGCAGTGGCTACGCGATCGATATTATCGCCGAGGATGATGCTTCGCTCAAAGCACACCTGGGAGAAGCGGGCATCATCGTGATCGGCGATGGCCCTCAGCACGCCCGGCTCTACAACGGCTTACAGGGAGCCGCGCTGGAAGGCATCCTGCGCGCCTACGAGAATGGTGCCCTGATCATGGGCATCGGCTTTGGCGCAGAACTGTTCGGGCAGTGGATCCTCAGGCCATCGCCGTTGGCCCCCTATTCTGGCTTCACCTGGCTGGCCAATGCCGCCATCCTGACCGGCGTACCGGAGCTCGCGCAGAAACGGACGCTGCAGGACCTCCTGCACAAGCGCCCGGTGACCTACGGCCTCAATATCCGCCCCGGCTCAGCGCTGACTTTTGGCCCGGATGGCCAGGTGGAGCTATGGGGCACAGAGCAGATCATCATCTCACTGGGACAGGCTTACAGCATCCGGGAGTAACGACCGATGGCGCTCTCTGATGAAACCGGGTATCGATTTGGCCCTGCACCTGCCCAACCGCCGCGCCGGGTTGTCTCGCTGGCCCCTGCCCTAACCGAGTCGATTCGTGATCTGGCGCTGGTCGACCGGCTGGTTGGCGTCACCGATGACTGTCTTCACCTTGATCCGGCGCTATCCCGCCTGTCTCGTCTGGGCAGCGCCAGTACCCCCCACATCGAGCGAATCCGCGCCCTGCAGCCCGACCTGGTGCTGCTCGATCAGGACCTGACTCCGCCGGAGCACATCGAGAGTCTTGAAGCTACCGGCCTCCACGGCTGGGTATGCCATCCGCGCACCGTCCAACAGGCCATCAACCTGCTCTGGGAGATCATGGATATCTTCGAAGAAGCCACCATGGTCGAGCGTGTGCGCTGGATCGAGCGCCAGATGGACTGGACGTGGAGTGCAGCCAGCGTCCGGCAGCCGGTGCGGGTTCTGGTGCCAGTGGTAACGACGCCGCGCCTGGCATGTCTCCCCGGCACCTATGGTCATGATCTGTTGCGCGTATGTGGAGGTGAGTGCATCAGTCCCTGGCAACAGCCACTTGCGCCTTCGACCTCTGCCAACTACCCTCCTGACTCTGCTGACATCCGGCTCCTGGCCGAGGCAGCCCTGCAATCCCAGCCGGAAGTCATTCTCTTGCCGGGGAAACCCTGGCCGTTCACTGATCGACACGTTGCCGAACTGGCTCAGCTGGATATCCCTGCGGCGCGTTCAGGGCACATCCATCTGATCGACGGTACACTGCTCGCCTGGTATGGCACGCGGGTGGCCAGGGCGCTCGTCGAACTACCTCCACTATTGCTGCCCAACCCGGCAAGCTGATCATCGACAGCCGCAGGCACAACCGATCTGAACCGGAAGACTGTTTCAGACAGGAACCATGCTACAATTGGCGCAGTGCCGACGGGTGCGCACCAGTAATGGCCGGCGGCATGTTCGCAACCTGACCACCACAACGAAACTGATGACCATGGCAGACAGCATGGAAAGCCACGAGAAAGACGGTATGCCGTTCAGCGAGGAGCCACCACAGAACCTTAGTGCTGCTGGCGCCTCCCGGCAACCGGCCAGTGCCAGCGACCACGGCTCCGACCACGATAGCCACGAAACGGCTGCCGAAGCCGCTGACATGGTCGTTGATAATGCGCAGGAAACAGGCGAAGATACCACCGCCGCGGAAGAAGAAACCCCGCAATGGCAGCCGGGAACCACGAAAGCCGGTCCACCAGCATCCAGACACCTGTCTCGGACACTCTCCCCACCACCAGGCAGCGTTGCCCCGAATCGCCCGGCTGAACCGCTGACTGCTGATCTGGACTCGGACATTCTGGAATCTGCCGGCGAAGCGGCGGATGTCGTTCAGGATGCCGCCCAGACCGGGGAAGACAGCCAGGCTGATCATGCAGAAGACTCTTCCACCGAGCGGGAAGCACCCCGTGATGTACCGAACAGCCACTCGTCGAGTCGCAGCCCAAAGCCAGAATCTGGCGGTGTGCGACGCAACAGCAGCATAGGCTGAATTTGCGCAATAATGTACAATACATGTCTTGAATTGACTGAGCGATACTGATTGACTTTGCCCGGATAGGAGGCCTTTTGTGAGCCGTTCAACAGTTGCTGTTGCTGCGCTGATAGTACTTATGGTGGGCGGATTCATCACCCTCCAGATCATCCTGAGCGGACCGGGTGGCCCGCTGCCTGTTCGCGTGCAAACGCTCAATCCGGAAGCGTCCACCCTGGAAGCAACACCGACGCAGGCGCTTTACTTCCTCATCTTTGCCGCTGTAGCCGCCGTTTCGCTGATCGGCGGCGGCATTGTGCTGGGTTTGGTCATCCGTTTTCTGGATCGTGAGATTACGCGCAACCGGCAAAACAGGAAATAGTACAGCCCTCAAGGCGGGAACAGAGCAGCACGCCCCCTCGCCAATGCCTCCAACCTCGAGTAGTTCGATCTGACGACTCGAAGACTGGTCTGGCTGACGCGGCGTCGGTGTCAGCCAGCTTCTTGCTCATCTGCACTGACCAGGTTGAGTGCTTCACGGTGACAACGGGCGTGGTCGAAGGACAGCCCCATAGCATCCATCAGTTCGTCCGGTCGGGCCGTCCCTTCCGCGCCAAGGGCAAGCCGCACCCGAAATGATCGGGCGTCCACCGGCGCCAGCGCCAGGATCAGCGGGCGTAGATCGTAGCTCTTGCCCCGCCGCTTACGCTCGATCCGTTCGCGGCTCAGCAGATCGGCGATACGCTGTGGCAGCTCAGGAGTCACTTCCTCCGCAAGCGTGATGAGGTAATCCGCGCTGTGTAACAGCGTTTGTAGCGCCGGCGCTTTGGGTGGCACCTCCCGGACGTGGTAGGTGCGCAGACCTGGCGGGCTGACAGCATTCAGCCGCTCAGGCAAGGTCCCCAGGTCGACTGGTTCCAGTAGCCAGATATCGAGCAACTCACAGTCGCTACTGATACCAAGTGGCAGGGCCGAAGCAAGCTGTATCTTGGGCTGCGGGTTGTAGCCCTGCGAATACACTAGCGGCATCTCTGCCCGCCGCAGCACCCGTTCCCAGAGCTTGGCCAGGTCCAGATGCCCGATAAAGCGCAGGGCATCGTTCTTGCCAAAAGTAATACGCACCCGATATTGCGTCGGCTGTTGAAGCATTCGAATCCTCAGCTATAGTGGCGCGAGACGCGCGCCCCTCCAGATAGCGGACATCACAACGGTTAGAATGAAGCTGATTCTACCGGCCAAGCGCATACTGTCTCGTAACCTCTGGAGCCAGGTTGAGAACAGCAGCGATATAACACGCTAGCCACCATGCCACAGCCTGAATGTCCGGCAGATGCACAGTCTCGTCACCAGGGCGCGTCTTGCTGATCGCCGGGCCGATATAACCCAGAACCCGTTCGCGGAGAGAGCGAGAAACTGCGCCCAGCCATTCTTCCGGGCAAGCACGCCACAACTGGACGGAACCCGGTCTGATATCGTTCAAAGCCTCCGCCAGCGGCTGAGCCAGTTGTTGATAATTCAGGGGTACGACTAGACCGTCCGCCTGGCTTCCAGCCAGGACACAGACTGCGCCGGCGCCAGGCCGTACACCGGTACCCACTGTCCCCACCACATCGACAATGATCGTGCCCAGTGTCGGTCGCAGCGCAGGACACATGGCCATGAGCGCCGTCAGCGAGTAATCCTGCCGATCGGGGAATACAAACAGGCAGCGGCGGTCGTACTCCAGCAGAGTCTCCTCAACGCGGCGCAATGCGGCAGCAGCACCAAGTACACTCAGTACACCGGCAGCGTTATCCAGGCCTCCTCCGCTAACCCGGTCACCCTGGCGGCGCGGATTGCCATCAGGCGTGACCAGATCGGATGGCAATAGCAGGCCCTCCTCAGCCTGAAAAGACACCCCCTGCCTGTCAGCCCGCAGATGACCACGGGCGCCTACCTCCAGCCGCCCATCCTGCAAGCGCAAAGCTCGCCCCGGGGCAGAAACAGCTTCAGCACATGGCATTGTCGTGCACACGGGCACCAGCCTGGCCGATTGACCATCTTCCTCTACCCGCTCAATCCGGAAAGTCTGCCGATCAAGATGGGCAACCACCAGCAGGTCGACCCGCCCTCCGGCCACACCCAGCCATAAACCGGCATTACCCACACCACCCAGGTCCGCCTCCAGCCGATCCGCCAGCCCAAAGGCAGCAGCAATGTCGCTAACCTGATCCAGAATGCCGTTCGGAAGCGTTGTGCCGGTAGAAGGGGCAAACGCCTGCAGCAGGCTCCGTAGCATGACCCAGGCGGCCTCGCGATCCGCCGCCAATGGTTGCTGGCGTATCGCACTTTCCAGGCCGGGCACAGCGCGCCATAACTGCTCTAGCACCATCATGCCCCCCTCCCTGTCCGGGCGAACAGATGCGAAGATGGCTTCAACCCGCATTCCTGCTATTATAGACTAAGGATCGGAACTGAACAGCGCACCGCTTGCCCTGGAAGAGAATAAACCCTGATGATCGTCCCACTTGACCTGCACCCTGACGTCCGCGCAGCCCTGGCGGAGCATCGTCCTGTTGTAGCTCTGGAATCCACCCTGATCACCCATGGTCTACCCTACCCGACCAATTTGCAGACAGCCCTGGCGATGGAGAAGGCCATCCGCGATCGTGGCGCTACACCAGCCACGGTTGCCATACTGGATGGTCGGATTCGCGTCGGTCTGGAGCTGGGGGACATTGAGCGGCTAATCGAACTTGGTCCGGAGCAGGTGCGTAAGTGTAGCCGCCGTGACCTGCCCCTGGTCGTCGGCCTCAAGGGACATGGCGCGACAACCGTCGCCGGAACCATGATCGTCGCCCACATGGCCAGGATCGATGTTTTTGCCACCGGCGGGATCGGCGGCGTGCATCGCGGCCATCCACAGGATATCTCCGCCGATCTGATCGAACTGGGCCGGACACCGGTCACAGTCATCTGTTCCGGCGCCAAATCGATTCTTGATCTGCCGCTCACGCTTGAGGTCTTGGAAACGCAGGGTGTCCCGGTCATCGGTTACGGCACGGACGAGTTGCCCGCCTTCTACTCGCGCTCCAGCGGCCTGCCAGTCGACCTCCGGATTGAGTCGCCCGCTGAAGCCGCTGCTATCATCGACGCGCGAGCGATGCTTGGCCTGCCTCAGGGCATCCTGATCACCGTCCCTGTCCCGGCTGAGCATGAACTCCCCGCCGGAGAAGCGGAGCAGGCCATTGCCGAAGCCACGCGTATTGCCGATGAACAGGGGATAACCGGTAAAGCGATCACGCCTTTTGTCCTGGGTAAGGTCCTCGAGCTGACCGGCGGCCGTTCCCGTGATGCTAACACCGCGCTGCTGATCAACAATGCCGCTGTTGCCGCGCAGGTCGCCGTCGCTCTGGCTGAACTCAGATTCTCCAGGAGATAACCCGCATGCCGCGAGACTTCCTGATCGATACGGATACCGCCTCAGATGATGCCGTTGCGCTGCTCATGGCCCTGCGTTGGCCAGACGTAGCGGTCAGGGCGATCACGGTGGTCTCCGGCAATGTGCCGGTTGATCAGGGCGTGACTAACGCCCTCTACACAGTTGAGTTGTGCGGGGTAGATGTGTCTGTCTACCGCGGCGCTGACCGCCCGCTGATGCGCGAGCCGGTCCACGCTCAATTCTTCCACGGTCAGGACGGCATGGGCGACCAGCATTACCCGCCGCCAAAGGCCTCCCCCCGCCCGGAACATGCCATAGACACTCTGATTGAAACGATCAAAGCTTATCCCGGTCTCACCCTGGTCACGCTTGGTCCGCTGACCAATATTGCGCTGGCCCTGGCCCGTGCGCCAGAGATTGCCCGGATGGTTGGGCGCTGCGTCGTGATGGGCGGCGCAGCCAATACCGTCGGCAACGTGACGCCTGCCGCTGAATACAATATCTGGGCCGATCCGGAAGCAGCGCGGCGCGTCTTCCACAGCGGATTGCCCATTGAGATGGTCGGCTGCGAGCTTTCCACCGGCCCCGCCAACATCACCGAAGCAGAAATGGCTGAGATTCGCGCCCTCAACACACCTCTGGCCCACTTCACCTTGGATTGCAACCGCGCCGGCATCCGGGCCAATCGTGAATGGCTGGGCGACCCCGGCCTGGCCCTGCCTGATCCGGTGGCCATGGCCATTGCCCTGGACCCGACCATCTGCACCCGCAGCAGCTGTCACTATGTCGAGGTGGAAACAAGCAGCCCGCTGACGCGGGGTATGACCATCGTCGACAGGCTGGGCGTCGCGACCGATGAGCGCAACCGCCCAATCTGGGGAACGTTAGTCGATCGGCCACCCAATGTCACGGTCTGCTGGGCGATCGATATTCCCCGCTGGAAAGCCATGCTCTACAGCGTGCTGAAGGAGCAACCAGCTTGAGTATGAGCGTCCGTTATCTGGCTCCCGGCATCATTCTGGACGATATTGTGTTTCCTGATGGCCGTACCCAAATGGGTACCCTGGGCGGCGGTGGTGCGCAGGCGGCTTGGGGCATGGCGCTCGCAGCGGAATCGGGCGACCAGGTAGGTATGCTTGCCGGAGTCGGGCGGGACTTTCCACTGGAGGCCCTCGCCCCGCTTGCGGCAATGGGTATCGACCTGACGGGGGTGCACGTCACCGATCTACCGACGCCACGCGCCTGGCAAATCCTGGAAGCCGACGGCCGCCGGACACACGTCTGGCGCGTTGATCAGTTCACCTCTGATCGCCAGACTCATCCCGACGCTGCCACCATTCTGCGCTTCTACCCAGCGGTACAGGTTATCCACTGGGGTATTCATCCAGAAGCCCCCTACCTCGCCCCCTGCCAGGCGCTCCGGGAACGGGGTACGCTGGTCAGCATTGAGCCGTTCAAAGCCCCGGAACAGCCACCCGCGGAGGAAGAGGTGGCGTTGATCCTGGCTGCCTGTGACATCTACTCACCGAACTGGCTGGAAGCGGTTGCACTGTTTGGCACCGACAACAAACAGGCGCTGCTGGAACGCGCCCACGCTCTCGGCGGTCATATCCTGGCGCTGAGGCTTGGTGCAGCCGGCGCTGAGGTCTGGGATCTCCATACGGGGGAAGGCGTTGCCGTACCGCCCGCGCCAGCCGGCCTGGTTGTTGACCCGGTTGGCGCAGGTGACGCCTTCTGCGGCGCGCTAGCCGTCACCTGGCACCGCACTACAGATCTGGCTGAAGCAGCCGTCAGCGCGGCGGTAGCCGCTTCATATCTGCTGGAACAGGTAGGTCTCCCAGCCACCCGCCCGCCAGTCGCAGATCAGCAGTCCCGCGCTCGTGCCGTCCGCGCTGGTTTGCGGCGGCTGACGCTGTGACAAGCATGCTGAGCGTGCAGGCAAGGAATGCGCTCCGCCTTCAGTCAGCCCAGCCAGGAAGCGGGGGTTGGACTGCATACGCGATTGTCAGATCGTGCTCTGTACTCTCGGGTTGAACACGGATCGGCAGAACGATCTTTGGCTGAGCCACAAAGCACAGCGTCTCGTTGACCGCCTCGCAGTAAAAAATCATTGCCTGTGCTGTCAGTGTTGTTTCCCCCACTGCGAACACCACCGGCGTGGTGATCGTCCGGGCAGCATCCGTGATCGTCTGCGTGGCCGCCACCGCTTCGATCACGGCAACGGTACCATCGGCCCACCAGGTTACGCTCGAGGTTGCCAGGTCATTGATCTTGTAGTCTTCCGGGAGATCAATCCGCAGGGTTAGCGTGCCATTGCCAGGGGCAATCGTCTGCCCTGCCAGAACTACCTCATCCCCGCTGACGGGAGTCACACTGGAAGTTCCTGACCGTTTGGCCAGCAGTGCCTCAGGATTAGCGAAGATCACGCTGCTCACCATACGGGTCGCCAGATCGATCACCCGGATGGCGTGGTTGTTGGTGTCCGCCACATACAACCGTCCGGCTGCGTAGGAAAGCCCACCCGGTTCGTCAAAGAGCGCTTCCTCAGCGCGACCATCCCGGTAGCCGCCTGGCGCCTGCCCGGCCAGAGTGCGCACTTCCCTGCTGAGCGGGTCAATCTGCTTGATCTTGTTGTTATAGGTATCCGCCACATACAGCAGGCCATCCCCGTACGCCACCCCCAGTGGATGCTGGAGCAGCGCCGCGCCCCCAACCCCATCGCGGTCACCAAAGTCAAACAGACCGGTACCGACAATAGTGCGCACACCGCCGCCAGGATCGCTATCCGCCGCGCGGACTGCGCTGGCTTCACTGTCGGCAAAGTAGAGCACAGCCCCATCAGCCGTGATGCCGCTAGGCTGTGCGAGCGCCGCGTCGGCGTGTGGTCCGTCAAGCAGGTTCTCCCGACCGCTGCCGGAATGCACCGCTATCTCTCCCGTAACCACGTCATAGCGCCATAACTGATGCGCCCCCGCCATGGCCACATACAGGATATCGCCCACACGCATCACATCCCACGGACTGTTCAGCGCCACCGACGTAGCGCGACCGCTGCGCAGCTGCCCCCGCCCCTGCTGGCCGGTGCCCGCCACCGTAGTGACCGTCTCCGAAACCAGATCAACCGCCCGCAGCATGTGATTCCCGGTATCAGCGACATACAGGATACGCCCGTCAGCGCCCAGCGCCATCCCCTGCGGGGTATCAAAGCGGGCCGAGTCGTAACGCCCATCCGCGTGACCGGCCACACCCTCCCCAATCACCGCCAGCACTTCGTACGTGTCCAGAGCAACTACAACAATCCGGTGGTGATTGGAGTCGGCAATGAATAACCGCCTACCGGCTTCATCCGCCAGCACCTTACCCGGAAACGCCAGCCCGCTTTCCGGGCGCGCCACGACATCAGCCGCCATGGGCAGCGGGGCACGGGCAATTTTGCCTGCTGTGTCAAAAGTCGCGATCAGGTCAGCGATCACCGGCTGGAGGACATTGTACACACCTTCTCCTTCGTGATAGCCAACGACGTAGCCTTCCGGATCAATCAGCATGACCGTCGGCCATGCCCGGATTCCCCAGGCGTTCCAGATGCGAAAATCGCGGTCGTTGACCACCGGATGAGCAATCTCATACCGCTGCAGGATCTGGCGGATGTTCCCAGTGTCCTTTTCATTTTCGAACTTGGCGCTATGCACACCGATCACCACCAGCGTATCGGAAAACTCATCCTCAAGCCGTTTGAGATCAGGCAAAATATGGATGCAGTTGATGCACCCGTACGTCCAGAAATCCAGCACAACCACCTTGCCGCGCAGCATATCCCAGTCCAGCGGACCGGCCACATTCAGCCAATCCACATCGGCAGGGAAAGGCAGGGCTGGTATTCGATCAGGTTCACCCTGTCCTACTGCTGGCGATGTGAGTAGCGCCAGAACAAAGGCGAACAGCAGAATGACAGCAAGCGAGTAGCGGCCCATAGTGCGCACCTCAATACAGAACCCGTTGCTGATACCGGGCGATGATACAGCGTCTCACGGTGAGTTAAGGCTACCCTGATAGCGCGGTGATTCCCATCTAAGAAATACAGGACCGTTTTCCACCCAACCCTCGCGGCTTTCGCCCTGTTGGAGATCAATCGGGCCGGGACATCACGCCCCGGCCCCCAATGCTAAGTGCCATGCTCTGCAGGAGCGCCTCAGCCCATATTGGCGATCACGACAGTGGCAAACTCGCTCGTCCCAACTTCAGTTGCGCCTTCCATCTGACGGGCGAAGTCATACGTGACGATCTTCTGCTCAATCGTTTTCTCATATGCCAGGTTGATCAAGTTTGCCGCTTCCCACCAGTTCATGTATTCCAGCATCATCACACCGGAGAACAGCAGCGATCCCGGATTGACTTTGTTGAGATTCGTGTATTTGGGGGCCGTCCCGTGGGTTGCCTCAAACACCGCGATTTCATCCCCGATGTTCGCGCCGGGCGCGATTCCCACACCGCCAACATGCGCCGCCGCCGCATCACTGAGGTAGTCGCCGTTGAGATTCATCGTCGCGATGACATCAAATTCGTCCGGACGCAGAAGCAAATGCTGGAAGATGATATCAGCAATGCGATCTTTGATCACGATCTTGCCATCGGGCTGCTTGCCGTTGTACTTCTCCCACAGCTCATCCTCGGTGATGGTCACGTCGCCGAACTCCTCGGCAGCAACCTCGTACCCCCACTTGCGGAACGCCCCTTCCGTATACTTCTGGATGTTTCCCTTGTGTACCAGCGTGACGGACCTCCGTCCGCGCTCCAGCGCATAGCGGATCGCCTGCCGAACCAACCGCTTGCTGGCAAACGGGCTGATCGGCTTGATCCCCAGCCCGGCGCCTTCGAAAAACTGTGCACCGAACTCCCGGCGCAAGAAAGCGGCCAGCTTCTCATTCTCCGGCGTGCCGGACTCAAACTCAATTCCGGCGTAGACATCTTCTGTGTTCTCGCGGAAGATGACGACATTTGTCTTCTCTGGCTCCCGCAGCGGGCTTGGTACCCCGCGGTACCAGCGCACCGGACGGACACACGCATACAGGTCCAATACCTGCCGCAATGTAACGTTCAGGCTACGGAAGCCACCGCCAACCGGCGTCGTAAGCGGCCCCTTGATGCCAATGTGATACTGCCGCAGCGCCTCAAACGTCTCCTCAGGCATATAGTCACCGTCATAGATACGCGCTGCCTTCTCCCCAGCGTAGATCTCCATCCAGTGGATCTTGCGCTGGCCGCCGTAAGCCTTCTCCACAGCCGCATCCCAGATCCGCTTGGATGCGGTCATAATGTCATAACCGATGCCATCACCTTCGATAAACGCGATGATCGGCTGATCCGGAATGTGCAGCTTACCATCCTTTACCGTGATCTTCTCACCGGCCGCAGGCGGTACGATCTTCTGAAATGGCATCTTGGAGTGTCTCCTCGCTAAAGTGTCAGGCATGAACCGGGACGCATTATACCCCACCGGCGCTGCACAGTAGGATGCGGATCGGAGCCAAACGGTCGCATAACACCGCTGAAATTGTGCAACAAGCCTGAAGACAGCGCTACCGTACCAGCCGCGCCTTCAAAAGGCCCAGCAGCCAGGTCAACTCCCCGATGTGCAGCGCCAGCGCCAGCACCATGAACATAGCGCCGCCGGCTGCCGCTGCGCCAAGTACCAGCAGAATCTCTCCCGGCAACCCTGCAGGGACCAGATCGGTCAGCAACCGGTTGGCTTCGGCGGCCACCAGCCCCATCACCGCCGAGGCCAGGGCGGTTTTCAGCACGGTAGTCGCCAGACCGTTCCGGTAGCGGCCGCCAATCCGCCGGCGCAGCAACCACGCGGAGATGCTGGCGTGCAGGATATGTTTGACCGAGTCAGCAATCATCAGGCTGAACAGGCCGTAGCGATCCATCAGGCCCAGCGCCACAGCCATATAGGCCGCCAGGCTGATCACGCCAATAATGGCCGGTGTCAGAGTATCCTGCTGCGAATAGAAGGCAAAAACCAGCAGCAAATCCACTGCAGCGAACGGCAGCCCGATCAGGTAGAGTTGCAGGGCCAGGACCGTATGAGCGGTATCGACCGCTGTGAAGGAGCCGTGCTCAAAAATCAACCGCACAATCGGCGCCGCCAACACAAATAAGCCGACCGATGCCGGGATAATCAACGCCGCGGCCAGGCGCAAACCGCGACTCAGGGTGTCTTGATAGGTGCGCAACCCGTCATCCGAATGCAGCAATACCGCCTGCCGGGAGAGTGTTGGCAAGATGGCGATGCTGATCGCCGTTGCGACCAGCCCGTGCGGGAACTGCACCAGTGTCGTGGCAAAATTCATATAACTGATACTCGCCGGGCCGACCTGTGCTGCCAGACGGTAGCTCACCAGGCGGATCACCAGCGTGTCGATCACCAGCGAGGCCAGCACCGGCACATAGAGCACCAGAATGCGTCGCAGGCCAGGTTCCTGCCACGCGCCGCGCAACACCAGTCGCAGCTGCGCGCCGCGCAGCCCCCAGCATTGCGCGCCCATCTGCACCGCCGCGCCGATCAGCCAGCCCAGCGCCATCGCCTGAATACCCAGCCGGGGCGCAGCGATGACCGCCACAAACACAATCGTGCCATTGAACACAGCCCCGGCAAAGGCGGGCAGCGCAAAACGCCGCAGTGCGTACAACAGACCACTCAGCAGGGCAAATACACCGAGGAACAGCAGGGCGGGCATGGTGATCCGCAGGAGCACCGTCGCCAGTTCCCGCACCTGCGGCACCGCTTCCCCGGCGATCAGGCCGACAATCTGCGGCGCAAGCAGTTCCAGCATCAGGACAAGGACGGCCAGCGCAACTACCACTAGACCCAGCAGCAGGTTCACCAGCCGCCACAACGCCGACCGATCCTGCTGCATGGCATATTCGCTGAGCACCGGCACCAGGGCGCTGTTGACGTGTCCTCCGATAAGGAGGTCATACAGGGTGCGGGGCACGATCAGCGCGATGTTGAAAGCGTCAACTGCCACCCCGGCGCCAAACAAGTTGCTGAGCAACATCTCGCGCCCAAGCCCCAGCACCCGACTGGCAATGTTCCCCAGAGCGTTGATGCCAGTTGCCCTGGCCACACCAGCGTCATCCCTAGCCTGCAGTTCAGCAGACATCAACGGTACGGCCTGAAGCGAGGGAGAGGATTCAGCGCCAGGATTCGTCCCGGAGGTCATTCGCCCTCCGCCAGGGCCTTGATCCGCGCAATCAAATCTGAGGTGCTGTGGCCGGGCAGAAACGGGATCAAGACCACCTGCCCACCCAATGCTTCGACAGTGGTCCGCTCAGGCAGCACCTTGTGTTCATAATCACCGCCCTTGGCATAAATGTCCGGGCGTAGCTGGCGGATCAGGCCATCAGCCGTATCGCTAGAGAAGATGATCACCGCATCAACCACCACCAGCGCTGCCAGCAGCCGCGCCCGCTCTTCCGCGGGAATCAGGGGACGGCCCGGCCCCTTAAGCCGCCGCGTGGAGTCGTCATCGTTCACGCCGATAAACAGTGCATCCCCCAGCGCACGCGCCTTTTCCAGGTAGTCCAGATGGCCAACATGGAAAAGGTCGAAATGACCATTGCTGAAGACCAGCTTCTTCCCGCTGACCGCCAGCGCTTCCCGCCAGGCTATTGCTTCCTCAAGTGAAAGTACTTTGCCCATTTTGCCGTGTGCTCGTTGTGGTGAACCCGGGCCGCTCAGCCCGGCGTAATCCGGCAGGCCATTGTAGCAGCCGGGAGACATTGCATCAATCGTCACTGGCTGGAATCGCGGCTCAGGCTTAACCGGTAGTTGCCTGTCGTCCGGCCGTTCTGGAACTCAAACCGCGTTGCGACAATGTAGTACGTCCCATCAGCCGGGATACTGTAGGCGGCGATGCGGGCATTCTTGCCCGGCCCGGAATCGTCGTCCAGCGCCAGTTGGACACTCTCCGCTGAGAACAGTACCAGCAGCGGATCCAGGTCGCCATCCGCCGCTGTCATTTCAATCGTCACCACATCCCCCGCCCGGCCCAGGAAAGCATAAGTCATGGCGCTGTTTTCGTTGCTGATGGTGCCGGTCACGGTGCTCCCGGGCAGAATCGTCAATGTGCCGGGCGCGACAATGGGCGCTTCCCCGGTCACCCCATCCAGTCGCAGGATGTAGTCACCGGTGGTCGTCCCCTGAGCACGGTCAAAGCGGGTCGCCTGGACGTAGTATCGGCCTGTCGCCGGGATGATATAGGACTGGATCAGAGCGTTGTTGCTGGGACCAGAGTCGTCGTCCTCCGCCAGAACGTTGCCCGTAGCATCCAAGATCGCTACCAGCGGATCGAGATCACGGCTGGCGCGGTTCATAGCGACCGTGACCACATCGCCCCGCATCGCGCCAAAGCTGTAGTAACGCACCGGGTAGTCGCGATCGATCAGCCCTCTGACCTCGTCGCCGTACCGCAGAAGGAGCGCCGATTCGAGCGTCGCACCCTGGCCGCTCGTCGGTGCCGTATCTAGGCTGAGCACATAGCTTCCCGTGCTACGCCCGGCTTCTTCGCCAAAACGGGTAGCGACAATGGTATAGAAGCCCGGCTCCAGGATCAGCAGGTTGGTGATCGCCGCATCAAGGGAAGCATCCTGATCATCGTTGACAGCCAGCAGCGTGCCATCCGGCCCCACTATCGACACGCGGGCGTCCAGGTTTCCGGCGATCCGGCGCATAGTCACATTGATGATGTCGCCGCGCCTAGCCTCAAAGACATAGGTTACCCGCGGGTTTGCCTCATCCACCGAGCCAACAACAGAATCGCCATAGCTGAGGAACACCCCTGCCCGGGATGAAACACCCACCCGCTGCAGTTCCAGCCGGAAGCGGCCTTCTGTAACGCCCAGACCTTGCCCGAAACGCGTGGCTACTACAAAGTAGTAGTTGTCCTCTGGAATCTGAATGGTGTCGATTCGTGCGCTCAGGGCGCTATCGGCATCGTCGGAGACGGCCATGATCTTGCCCGTGTTGGCCGCCAACAACAACACCGGGTCCAGGTTGCCGTCTAGCCGCGTCAGCGCCAGGGAGATCACATCGCCACGCCGGGCTTGAAAGTAGTACACCTGGCGCGGCTCCGCCTGCGTGATCCGCCCCTCAATCGCTTCGCCGTACAGGATCTGGCGGCCTTCCTGCCCGTTCACAGGAGTGACCTGGCCCGGCCAACCACAGCACCATAGCGCCACCAGACCCAGTGTCAGCGCCCACCGCCCGGCTCGTCTGAGCCAGCCAGCAGCACTAGCGCGCCACAACGCTGAGCAGATACTCACCGCTGGTTGTCCCTTCAAGAAGGCCATACCGGCTGGCAACCACATAGTAACGACCATCCAGCGGGAAGGTATAGATTACGCGCGCGTTCTGCCTTCCAGCACTATCATCATCAAAGGCCACGAGCGTCTGCGCCGGGTCAAGCACCGCCAGGAAAGCATCCAGGTCACCCTCCAGACGCACCATATCCACCTGGATAGTAGTCCCAGCCACCCCATCGAGCGCATAGAACACTGCCACCTGCGAGTCGCTGATGCTACCGCTGACCGTCTGGCCAGGCGCCAGCGGCAACGCTGTAGCCAGGTCAGCTCCCGTCTGACCCTCTCGTATCTCTGGCTGGGTTACCGGGATGCCGTTCAACGTCAATTCGTAGCGCCCGCGGGAAGTGCCGCTGCCCTCGCCGGCGCGGGTAGCCACGATAGTGTACTCACCACCCTGTGTCAGGAGGTACGGGCCGATCAGAGCGTTCAGGTTACCCGCGCTGTCGTTATCCCGCATGACCGGCGTACCATCCGGCCCCAGCAAAATGAGCAACGGATCGAGCGTCGCGTCAAGCGCCTCCAGTGTGATCGAAATCCGATCCCCCTGTTGCCCCAGAAATCGGTAGGTCTGGCGCGGTGTTGTACTATCGATTGCACCGATCAGCACCACCCCGTAGGGGACGATATCTCCCGGCTGATACTGCGGCTCTGAGCCGCCCCCCAATCGCTCAGCGGCAGTCGGGTCTGCTCCCGCCAGTGACAGGCGGAAAAAGCCTCGCGCTGTACCCAGAGGCCCGCCCAGACGAGACACGATCACGGTATACATACCGTCCTGCGGAATCGTGTAGCGCAGGCTTCCGCTGGCGCTGACAGCCAGTTCCCGCAAGGCTGGATCAGCCAGGATGATCAGTCCCTCCTCCTGCAAGGGACCGCTGGTTTCCAGGGTCAACTCAACCGTGTCACCAGCCGCGGCGAAAAACCGGTACAGTGTGCCGGGTACGTCAGCCAGTTGGCCGTTCAGCGTCTCGCCTTCATACAGTGTCTGCGCGGGCAACAGAGTGGCGATCTGACTTTGTGAAAGCATGCCTGGCGCAGTGATGGCCAGCCGGAATCCGCCACTGGTTGTCCCGGCTTCGCCGTTATAGCGGCTTGCCAGAATAGCGTAGTAGCCGTCAGCAGGGATGGTCTGGGTAAGCCGGGCATTCTTATTGGCGGCGCTGATGTCATCATGTTCAGCAAGGGTTTCAAGCCGACCATTAAGCAGGCGCAGCGCAGGGTCCAGGTCCCCCTGCGTCGTTTGCATCGTGATCTCGACGGTATCACCAGCCCGCGCCTGGAAAACATAGGCCCGGTAGGGCACCATGTTGTCAAGGCGATCGGTGATCACATCACCATAGCGCACCCGCGGCAGGCTCTGGAAATCCGCGGGCAAAGCCTCGCCAGCGTTCCTCCCCTCGGTAGTGCCGTCATTCACCTGGTTGCCTTCCAGGGTGAGCGTGTATCCCCCTGCGGAGGCGCCATTGGTACCGCCAAAACGGCTGGCCACCACCGTGTACTGGCCATCAACAGGCAGCACCACAGCCAGCTCGGCATCCGGTGCGCCCGCCCCGTCATCATCCTGGCCGACGATCTCTCCCTCAGGACCGTACAGATACAGAAATGGGTCAAGCCCTCGCCCGGTAGCCTGCATACGGATGATCACCTGATCGTTTGTGCGCCCCTGGAAATTGTACCGGTCAGCAGGATGGTCATCATCCAGACTGCCCTGCATCGCATCGCCATACGCCAGCGGCAGCGCATCATCACCCGTTACGTCGCCGGCGCTGCCGCTGAGCCGTACGGCGTAAGTACCAGCCGGGGAATCCGCCGCCAGCGCCAGACCGACGAAATAGATGCCCGTAACCGCCAGGTCTTCCTCCACAACCTGCCCGGCAGGATCACGCTGCAGTTCAACAAAGGCCGGATCGTAGAGCACCAGTGTTGCCTTCATCCCTGCGCTCAGGACATTGCGGACCGCAACCCGATCGCCGCCCTGAGCATAGAACCAGAACAGGCGGAAGCGGTCAGTCTGGCTGAGCAGGCCCCGAGAAGTGTTGCCAAACGTCAGTGGTGCAAATATCCCCGCCGGTTGATCCTGCGTTCTGCCGCGTCCCTGGTTGACCAGCAGAGTCAGACGAAAATCTCCCGTGCTCTGTCCTGCCTCGGAATCCTGACCGTAGCGCGTGGCCTCCACGATGTATACGCCATCTGCCGGCAGCGTAACCTCCAGCCGGGCATTGAACCCACCGCCGCTATCATCGTCCTCAGCGATCAGATTGAGAGCCGCATCCCCCAGTAACAGGAGTGGATCCAGGTTGCCTGACAACGCTTCCATCGTGATCACCACCCGATCCCCTGCTGCGCCATTGAAGCTGTACTGCTGAAAGAACCGGGCATGGGAAATGGTGCCTGTCACCGAATCGCCATAGCGCAACGGCAGGCGATCCTGCAACTGCGGCCACATCCGGGCCACATCAGCTGGCCTCGCCAACACCAGAGCCAGTACTACGCCAGTCACCAATCGCCACACTGATCGCGTCATCACTCAACTTCCTGCCGCCATAACACCCCGGCGCGCCTTCTGGATTCTACGTGCCCCGCCTGCGTCCGGCAAACCGTTGCCAACTGGCAGGATACGTGCGGAACCGGTAGCATTGAGGCGCGACTGCCAGTAACCGGGGAAAGATGCCCCATGAACCACCTGTTTCACTGGACGGTAATCGCTGCCCTTTCTGTAGCAGGAATCGCGGTAGCCCCCGTCCTTGCCAGCACAATACCACCGCCATCATCCGCTGCCACGGCGATGCAGTCCGGCTGCCATCCTCAGGGCATGATTGTAACGCAGCCAATCGTCGATCCGCTTCGATTCTGCCCGGAATATCTGGTCAACAACCTGCCCTACTCGGCTCTGGCGGCGATCACCTCTATTGCCTACGCTCCAGCCTGCGACGAAATGACCGGGCCGGTTGCCTGGTGCGGCAGGCTATTCATGACTCGCCCGGACGAAGGACTTGTCCAGTGGATAGGCGACTTTGATCAGGACGCCGGGACTTACACCTTGCACATCTTTGCCTCAGGACTAGATACGCCTAATGGCCTCGCCTGGCATGAAGGAGGCTGGTACGTATCCGGCGACCGTACCATCTACCGTCTGATTGACGATGATGGGGACGGCCACGCGGACGTACAGCAGACTATCATTGAAGGGCTTCCCGGCGGGTCAGGACTGTGGACAGGCAGCATAGGCTTTGGTCCCGATGGTCGTCTGTACGTGAGCAAGGGCGCCGCGTGCAGCACCTGTGTGGAAAGCGATCCGCGCCGTGCAACTCTGCTCAGCTACAGTTCCGACGGCAGCGATGAACGGGTTGTGGCGCGTGGGCTGTACGATGCTTTTGACTTCGCCTGGCATCCGGGGAGCGGTGATCTATGGATTGCAGACAGCGCACCCGCCCCCGGCGGCAGTACCAGCGAACAACCCCTTGACGAGCTAAACCGTCTCACGGAGGGTGGCCAGCATTTTGGCTGGCCCTACTGTGCTGCATCCGCCAGCGGGTTACTTGCAGATTTTCCGCTGCCCGCGCCACAGCCAGATTTCTGCCAGCGGATTGCCCTCCCCGAATATACATTCCCTGCCTACAGCACGCCCGGCGGCATGACTTTCTATCGGGGAGAGGCCTTCCCGGATTTCCAGGACGATCTGCTGATCGTCTTGCGCGGCAGCACGGCGGGTTACCTCCCTACCGGCTATGCACTCTACCGCTTCTGTTTTGACTCGCGAGGGCGCGCTGAACCTTGCCAGGACGCCACCGGGAACCTCATTCGGGATGAAACCGGCCAGCCATCCGTTCGGGAACTCCTAGTACCAGTCGACGTCTATTACGGCTACCCACTGGAGATCATGACCATCCAGGGACAGAGTTTCTACCCCGAACACCCGGTCGATGTGGCCGTCAGTTCGGAAGGATACATCGCTGTCTCCATCCTGGAAGGCCGCATCATCCGGCTGTTGCCGGGCAGCGGGCGGTAGGAGAACAGCACGGGCAAAGGTTGTCAGCGATCAATGCTCCACATGCAGAGGGGTGTTCACTGCTTGCGACTCTCAGCTACATAAGCGCCACCGGGCAAAGCCTGGTCATATCGCCAGCAAGCCACCTGGGCTCCCGGCGTCCCCGCCTCCTGACGTCAGGATCACGGACAGAACTGGCGCGCCTGCGGCATTAGCACTCGCATAAGAAGTTTGCTAGAATTGCTTGACAACCCCCCTGTCCTCTGGTATATTGCCGACGGTGAAGATTAGCACTCTAAAGTCTATAGTGCTAACGCCGGATGATCTCTTTCACTGGCAACAACGTGTTATGCCTATCAGCATCTAACTCCGAGGAGGTGGCTGAGTATGTCCATCAAACTACGCCCGCTGAATGATCGGATCGTGGTCAAGCCGTTTGAGGGCGAGGAGAAGACCGCGAGCGGGCTTTACCTGCCGGAAACGGCTAAGGAAAAGCCCCAGCAGGGTGAAGTCCTGGCGGTTGGCCCGGGGCGCTTTGATGAAGACGGCAAGAAGCGCATTCCTATGGAAGTCAAGGTCGGCGATCAGGTACTGTTCGCCAAGTACGGCGGCACCGAGATCAAGCTCGACAATGAGAAGCTGCTGATCCTCAAGGAAAGCGACGTCCTGGCGGTTATCGAGAAGTAAAGCAGTTTCCTCAGCAACTGGCGTTTATCCTGACCGTTGGAGGTTATAAGCTATGCCCAAGCAACTCGTCTTCCGGGAAGAAGCTCGTCGCGGCCTCAAGCGCGGCGTTGATAAGCTGGCTGATGCCGTCGTCACGACGCTTGGTCCCAAGGGCCGCAATGTCGCCCTGGACAAGAAATTCGGCGCCCCGACCGTCACCCATGACGGCGTCACCGTAGCCAAGGAAATTGAGCTGGAAGACCCCTTTGAGAACATGGGGGCGCAGCTCCTGAAGGAAGCCGCCACCAAGACCAACGACATCGCCGGCGATGGTACCACCACCGCGACCCTGCTCGCCCAGACCATCGTCAATGATGGCCTGAAGAATGTCGCTGCTGGCGCCAACCCGATGCTACTCAAGCGCGGTATTGAAGCGGCGACCAAGAAGGTCTCGGACGCCCTGCGCGACATGGCGATTGACATCAGCACCAAAGACAAGATCGCTGCTGTCGCTGCGATCAGCGCCCAGAACCAGGAAATCGGTGACCTCATCGCCGAGGTGATGGACAAGGTCGGCAATGAGGGTGTGATCACCGTCGAGGAAAGCAAGGGCCTGGCCTTCGAGATCGAATATGTTGAGGGTATGCAGTTCGATCGCGGCTACATCAGCCCCTACTTCGTCACCAGCCCTGAGACGATGGAAGCCGTGATTGAGGAGCCGTACATCCTCATCCACGACAAGAAGATTAGCGCTGCTCAGGATATCGTCCCGCTGCTGGAGAAACTGGTGCAGGTCGGCAAGCGTGATCTGGTGATCATCGCCGAAGATGTCGACGGCGAAGCTCTGGCCACGCTGGTGCTCAACAAGCTGCGCGGCATGCTTAACGTGCTGGCGGTCAAGGCTCCTGGCTTCGGCGATCGTCGTAAGGCCATGTTGCAGGATATCGCTATCCTGACCGGTGGCCAGGTCATCACTGAGGAAATGGGTCGCAAGCTTGAGAGCGTGACCATCGCCGATCTGGGCCGCGCCGGTAAGGTCGTCAGCACCAAGGAAGAGACGACGATCGTCGATGGCGCCGGCGATGAGGCCGCCATCCGGGGCCGTGTTGAGGAAATCAAGGTCGAGATCGAGAACAGCACCAGCGACTACGACCGCGAGAAGCTGCAGGAGCGTCTGGCCAAGCTCGCTGGCGGTGTGGCGGTCATCCGCGTTGGTGCGGCGACCGAGGTGGAACTGAAGGAAAAGAAGCACCGCGTTGAAGACGCCCTGAGCGCCACCCGCGCCGCCGTGGAAGAGGGCATTGTGCCCGGCGGTGGTGTCGCCCTGATCAACGCAATGAAGGCCCTTGACGGCTTCAAGATGGAATTCGATGACGAGAACACCGGCGTCACCATCCTGCGCCGCGCCCTGGTAGAGCCGATGAAGCGCATCGCCTCCAATGCTGGCGCCGACGGTGCCGTGATCATCGAAAACGTCCGCCGTATCCAGGAAGAAAAGAAGAACCCCAACATCGGGTACGATGTGCTGAAGGGTGCCTATGTCGACATGATCGAGGCCGGCATCATCGATCCCGCTAAGGTGACCCGTGGCGCGCTGGAGAATGCGGCCAGCATCGCCGCCATGATCCTGACGACTGAGGCGCTGATCACTGACATTCCGCAGGACGAGAAGACCCCGGCAACGCCCGGCGGCGGCATGGACATGTACTAAACCCCGTCCTGTCCACAGTGCAAAAAGCGGGCTGTCTCCTCTTGGGGGCAGCCCGCTTTAGCATTCAGATTACCTGCCGCCGTACCACAGCACGGCGCGCGGCAACCATCAATCTCAGTCCAGGCGGCTGGCGTACTGCGCTTTATAGTATTCCAGATATTCGCCGGTTTTGATCTTGCGCCACCACCATTCGTTATGGACATACCAAGCTACGGTTTCCCGCAGTGCCTCTTTGAAGCTGTGCTGACGCCGCCAGCCCAGCGCGCGCAGCTTATCGCAGTTCATCGCATAGCGGCGATCATGACCGGGGCGGTCGGCAACATGGCGGATCAGGCTTTCCGGCTTACCCAGTTCCTTCAGCAGCGCCCGGACTACATCGATGTTGGGCCGTTCATTCTCGCCGGCGATATTGTAGGCTTCGCCTGCTATGCCCTTATGCAGCACCGTGTCGATGCCGGTGACATGATCCAGCACGTAGAGCCAGTCTCGCACCTGGCGGCCATCGCCGTAGAGCGGCAGCGGCCGGTCGTCAATGGCTTCCGTGATGAATAACGACATCAGTTTTTCCGGGTACTGGTATGGCCCAAAGGTATTACTCCCGCGTGTCACCACAACGTTGAGGCCGTAAGTCTGGAAGTAAGCCCGGATCATCAGTTCAGCCCCGGCCTTGGAAGCGGCATAGGGGCTGTTTGGCGCAAAGGGATCAGTCTCGACCGAATATCCTTGCGGGATATCGCCGTAGACCTCATCAGTACTGACATGCAGCAGGCGCTGTACTCCCTTCTGGCGCACCATCTCCAGCAGCACATACACACCGACCACATCAGTGTAGATAAAAGCATCGGGCTGCAAAATGCTGCGGTCGACATGCGTCTCCGCCGCGAAATTGACAATCGTATCGATCCCGTGCTGCTCAACGATGCGTTCAACGGCAGCGCGGTCGGCAATGTCTGCCCGTTCAAACCGGTAACGCGGATTGTCCCGGACTGGCAACAGGTTATCCAGGTTGCCGGCGTAGGTCAGTTTATCCAGAACAACGACATTGTAGTCAGGATAGGTGTCGATCATGTAGCGCACAAAGGCGCTGCCGATGAACCCCGCCCCGCCGGTTACGAGGATGTTCTTCATGGTTACGTACCCTATCACTCCTGAAGCTACCGGCGCTACACCAGGCCGATCTTGCTGTAATCGCCCAGGTTCAGCTTAAGCGCCCTGGGGCGGTAGTCGCTGCGCTGCACCAGGGCATGACGCCCGATCAGGCTATCCTGGACACGCACATCAATATCGCGCATCACACTGTGTTCCAGAATGATCGAACGGTCGATCTCGCAGTTCTCAATGACCACATTATGGTAGATGCTGGTAAAGGGACCGACATAGCTGTTCACAATCCGCGTGTTTTCGCCGATGATCGCCGGGCCGCGAATGGTGCTGTTGATGATCTGCGCCCCCGCCTGAACTGTCACCCGCGAGTCAACATCAGATTGCTCATCGACGAATCCCAAAATTTCTGGCGTCAGTTCCTCCAGCACCTTGCTATTCGCTTCCAGCATGTCATCCGGGCGTCCCGTATCAATCCACCAACCCTGATGCACGTATGGGTAGACCGTGTGCCCGTGATCGACCAGCCACTGGATCGCATCGGTGATCTCCAGTTCGCCGCGCCAGGATGGGCTGATCTGCTCGGTTGCCTCGAAAATGTGGGAGTCAAACATGTAGATGCCGACCAGCGCCAGGTCGGAAGGCGGAGTCTTGGGCTTTTCAATCAAGCGCTCAACCCGGCCATCCGCCGTCAGCTTGGCCACGCCGTACTGCTCAGGATGATCCACCCTGGTCAGGACGATCTGGCTGTTCCATTCCGGATGCCGGGCAAAGTCAGTGATCAGGCGATGTATCCCGCCCTGAATCACGTTGTCGCCCAGGAACATCACAAAGCGCTCGTCACCCAGAAAGTCCCGGGAGATTTTGACGGCATGGGCCAACCCAAGCGGTTGCTCCTGCTGGATGTACGTGATTGTTGCTCCCCAGCGGCTGCCATCACCGACGGCTTCACGGATTTCCGGCCCGGTGTCGCCGATGACGATCCCGATCTCCGTGATTCCTGCCTCACGGATCGCCTCAATGACCCGGAAGAGAATGGGCTTGTTAGCGACCGGGATCAACTGTTTGGCGCGTGTATAGGTTAGCGGATAGAGCCGGGTGCCCTTGCCGCCGCTCAGAATCAGACCTTTCATGCGCTCACTCACCCTCTAGGCATAGTAACCGGCCACTGCCGCGTCACGTGGAGCGTTGGTGAGCACGCTGCCGACGATTCGAATGTGCACCTGGTCCAACAACTCCTTTGCCCGGATGGCCTGATCGCGCCGGGTTTGCCCCGCCCGCACGACCAACAGCACACCATCCACTTTGGAACCCAGAATCGCGGCATCGGCCACTGCCAGCACCGGCGGCGCATCAAACAGGACAAACTCCGCCCGCGCCTTCAACACGCCAATCACCTCATCCATCCGCCGGCTACCCAGCAGATCGGCGGGATTAGGGGGCAAGGGGCCACCGGGCAATATGCTCAGGTGTTCCACGTTGACGGATTGCAGGGGCGGCTGCGCCAGAGCTGCCGGATCAAGCATCATCGTTGTCAGACCGCGCTGGTTATCCACGCCCCACAACTCGTGCTGCCGGGGCTGGCGAAGGTCACAGTCCACCAGAATGGTTTCATGCCCACCCTGTGCCAGGGTAATCGCCAGGTTGGCGGCGACAGTACTCTTGCCCACCTCAGGCGTCGGGCCAGTGATCACCAGGGTATTGGCCGGGCGATCCACGGTAGAAAACAGCAGGTTCGTCCGCAGCGCACGGTACGCTTCAGCTGCAGCTGACTGCGGCTCGGCGAGCATGATCAAGCCTACGGTAGCCATTGGTCTTGCCTGTCTCCTTTTGCCCCCCTAAGACCGCGTTTCTTCCGCCGGGATCGTGCCCAGCACCGGAACATCCAGCGAGCGGAGAACATCATCCCGCTGGCGGATGATATTGGATTCAAAGTATTCCAGCACAAACACAATCATGCCACCCAGAATCAGCCCCAGCACCGCTCCCGCCGCCACGTTGACTGCTGTTCGTGGCACAATCTGGCTGTACGTGGGGTAGTCCACCAGGGATGCCCGGATACGATCCTCATAGCGGGTGCGCTGATTCTCCTCGTTACGCCACTCAATGAACAGGTTGCCCCATTGCCGGGCTACGTCGTTGGCCAGATTGCCATCAGGCAGGTCAACGTCAATCGTGATCAACAGGCGGCTTTCATCGGTGTCAACCGTCACGTGTTGACGCAGTTCTCCCGGCGTCATATCAAGCTTCAGCGCGTCAATAACCTCCCGTGCGCGATCGTCGCTATCCAGAAAAACCACGTACGATCGCATCAACCGCGTCGTCGCCTCCGCCAGACCAAAGTCGATTCGCGAGGGTTGCATCAGAATCTTCTGCGTTGCGCGGTAAATTGGCGTCTGGATACGACTCAGGACAAAAGCCGCGGCCATGGTCAGCGCCATCAACAACACGATAATCCACAGCCGGCGGGTGATGATCCGCACATATTCCATCAGGTTCATAGACGCCCCTCCTCAAAACGGCGCTATTGTACCCGGCAATGCGCCATCGTGCGACAAAACGCATTAAGCACAAAAAAGGGCTGCCCTGTAGCAGCCCCTCTGATCACCGCCGTATTCGCCAGGGCGGATCAACTTCCGCGCTCGGCCAGCCAGCGCTCACACATCATCGCCGCCGCTGCACCCTGCCCTACCGATGTCGCAATCTGGCGGTAAAGTCGATCCTGAATCTCGCCCGCCGCGAAAACCCCCTCTACACTGGTGCGCATCTGCTTGTCGGTGATGACATAGCCGTCCTGATCCATTGCCAGCTGATCCCTGAAAATCGAGTTATTCGGATCGTGGCCGATAAAGATAAACACGCCATCCGTTGGCAGGACGCTGTCTTCGCCGGTCTTGCGGTTATGCAGTCTCACCCGCTGCACGGTACCATCGCCCTCAATAGCTGTCACCACCGTATCCCAGATGAAGCCGATCTTCGCATTTGTGGCCGCACGCGCCTGCAGGGTTGCCCCGGCCCGCAGCTGGTCACGCCGATGGATGATCGTCACCTTGCTGGCAAACTTGGTCAGAAACAGGCCCTCCTCCAGCGCGCTATCGCCGCCGCCAACTACAACGACATCCTTCCCCCTGAAAAAGAAACCGTCGCAGGTTGCGCAGTAGCTGACACCGCGCCCGGTGAACTCTGCCTCGCCGGGCACACCTAACTTGCGCGGAGAGGCGCCCACCGTCACAATGACCGCTTCCGCTTCATACTCGGCCATGGTGGTCTTCAGGTAGAAGGGCGATCCCTTGCTGAAATCGACTGCCACCGCCGAATCATACTCAAGGCGTGCGCCAAAGCGCTCAGCCTGCGTTTTCATCAGCCCAACCAGTTCTGCCCCGCTCACCCCCTGCGGAAAACCGGGATAGTTCTCCACCTCGCTGGTTAGCGAAATCTGGCCCCCCAGAAGGTCTCCAGCCAGCACCAGGGGATTGAGATTTGCTCGTGCGGCATAGAGCGCCGCCGTCAGCCCGGCAGGGCCAGAACCGATGATGATCACTTTTTCCTTACGCACCTGTTACCGTTCTCCCTCCAGCAGGCGTTGAAGCCTACCCGTCGTACAAGCGCCTGATTCACCCGGAACGTCCCTTGTCAGCCCGGAACATAGAGACTCGCTCGTGTCCGGGACGCGAGCATATACCACTGAAGCCCGGCGACGGATTCCCGGCCGGTGACACCTTCCTTTGATGCAGCTATCCCCCCACAGGTTGCGGAAAGCTGTTGCCAGGCGGCATCCTGCCCTGGTTGTCCAGCCCTATCCAAACGTGATTCTACCCATCAATTCCGGCCCCCGACATAAGGTCGCTGTTGCACGGCCTTATCCGCCGGGTATAATGCCTCCTGAGCCAGCGAACAGTTATCTGCTGCGGCGTTCACGCTGGCCGCCTGGCACACAGGGTACCCGACCTGTGTGAACAGCGGACCGTTGCCCGGTCAACTACCCGCCCGGCAAGTGATACATGTCCGCAACAGACAGCAATGCGCCGCATGCCCGACGTCAACCAAGCCACCATGCCCGGAGACCTGCTGCAGGTCGGGGGTAAGATGACCACACAGTTCAGGCCGACCGATACGATCCGCCAGGAAGCCCAGGTTCTGGGCCGCAACCTCCACAATTTGCAGGGCGTGTTGCTCTCCCAGCGCGAGATTCTGCGCCAGCGGGGCATGACCCTGCCCTCTGCTGTATTCACCCTGCTGGAAGATGCTCAGATCGCCATGCAGGACCTGATCAATGGCCTGAAAGAGGAGGAGGAGGCCCTCCGCCAGCTCCGTGCCCTGACCCAGACCGCCGCCCTGATCAACAGCACACTCGATCTCGATGAAGTGCTGAGCCAAGCCATGGACACCGTGCTACGGCTGACCGGTGCCGAGCGGGGTTACCTGATGCTGCGCAACGAACAAACTCAGGAGATGGAGTATCGCGTCGCCCGTAACCTCGACCGGGAAACTATCGCTCAGGACGCCTTTACCGTCAGCCGCAGTGTCATCAAGCGCGTCGCCGACACCGGCGAGCCAGTTGTCACCACCAACGCCCAGGACGATCCCCGCTTTGCCGCTCAGGAGAGCATCGTCTCTTTTGCCCTGCGCAGCATCCTCTGCGTCCCCCTCAAGAGCAAAGGCCACGTCATTGGCGTGATCTACGCTGATAACCGCATCCGGGCAGGTTTGTTTGGCGACAGTGAACTGGCGATGCTGAATGCGTTCGCCAATCAGGCTGCCATCGCCATCGAGAATGCCCGCCTGTTTGAGCGTATCCGTGCCGCCCTGGCCGAGATCAGCGAGATCAAGGCATTGCTCGATGATGTGTTCGCCTCCATCCCCAGCGGCGTCATCGTGACCGACGCTGGCGACCAGATCACGCTACTTAACGATGCGGCGTGTGATATCCTGCACCTGACACCTGCGCAGGTCATCGGCGGTGCCCTGCCTGCCCGACTGCCAATGGTGGCCGATAGCCTGAGCCGCGCCCTGGAAGCAACCCGGCTGGAAAACCGGCGGATGAGCGTAGAGTTGCAGGCTGAAGTGGAGGCGCGCGGCACGCGCATACTGAGCGTCAGGCTCAGTCCTCTGCGAGACGCCCGGCAATCGATCGAGGGCGTCGCCATCGTCATGGATGATCTGACAGAAGCCCGCCAGCGCGAAGCCCAGCTAAATGTGATCCGGCGTTACCTGCCGCCAGCCATGGTCGACAACATTCAGAGCATTGCCCAGCTGGGACTGGGCGGCGTACGGCGGGACATCACCGTGCTCTATGTAGATATCCGCCTCGCCAGCACACTGCTGGCCGATCTATCCCCTCAACAGCAACTGGCTGAACTCAACCGCTATGTGGCTCTTTGCTGCGAGCCGATTCATCGCTTCGGCGGTGTGATCGACAAGTTCATGGGCACGGAAATCATGGCGCTGTTCAACACGCAACTCAACCCCAGCGCCACCCACGCCTGGGATGCGGTGCGCGCCGCGCTGGACATTGCCGCTGCCTTTGCCGGGTTGCACACTGCCAGCGCACCTTCGGCTCAGCCGTGTTACGCCATCGGCATCCACAGCGGCATCGCCACCATGGGCAATGTCGGCAGCAAAGTCCGGCGTGAATTCACTGCCATCGGCGATACTGTGAACCTGGCACATCGCCTTCTGGACCTGGCGGATGACAACGAAATACTGGCCAGCCAGGAGGTCTACAAAGCCTGCGCGGCGCATTTGCCGCAAATCGCTGAACATGTGCAGACCACCGATCGCGGCGAGATCGAAATCCGCGGACGCCAGCAACCCGCTCGTATCTACCAGTTCGGGTGGGAGGGGTGATAGCGGCATGTCAACGCTCTTCGGGACTCAGTCCTTCGCCAGTCCTGGCATCGTCGCCGCCGAACGGATTAAAGGCATGATCCACGAGCTGGATGGCCTTCTGCGTGCCCAGCGTGCGCTGCTGCAACAGCGCGGCATGAGTCTCCCGCCGGGTGCCCTACAAGACATCGCCGCCGCCGAACAGGACATTGAAAAGCTGGCCGCCCATCTGCGAGCACAACAGATCGAACTGACCCGGTTGCGCGCCCTCGCTGAAACTTCCGCCCTGATCAATAGCTCGCTGGGTCTGGACGAAGTCCTCAACCGGGTGATGGACACCGTGATTCGCCTGACTGACGCCGAACGCGGTTACATCGTACTGCGCGATGAGCACACCGGCAGCATGATGGTACGGGTGGCCCGTAACCTTGATCGGGAGACAATCGAACGCAGTTCTTTTACGGTAAGCCGTAGCGTTGTCAACAGCGTCGCCCAGACCGGCACGCCGGTAGTGACCACCAATGCCCAGAGCGATCCGCGCTTCGCCGAGCAGGAAAGCGTGGTGTCCTATTCCCTGCGCAGCATCCTGTGCGTCCCGCTAAAGATTAAAGAGGATGTGATCGGGGTGGTATACGCCGATAACCGCGTTCGTTCCGGTCTGTTTGGTGAGAGCGAGCTGGCGCTCCTGACCGCCTTTGCCGATCAAGCCGCGGTGGCCATCGAGAACGCCCGCCTGTTCGAACATGTCAGAACCACTTTGGAAGAAGTCACCGAGAACAAGGAACTGCTGGAGAGTGTATTCGCCTCGCTCGCCAGCGCGGTGATCACCACCGATTGTGACACAAGAGTCATCATCTGGAACCAGGCAGCAGAACGCATTTTTGGCCTGGAACGCCAGCAGGCCCTGAATAGACCCCTCGCCAACATCCTCCCGGATCTCGGTGCGGAGTTCTACGCAGCGCTGCAGCGCGCCCTCAGCGATGGCCTCAACTACGCCGCAGAGCTTGAGCCAGTCCTTGTCGGGCGCGGAAAAGTCGTATTTGCTGTGCGTCTCAGCCCGCTCAAGACTCACGATCAGGGTATCAGCGGGGCGACCATCCTTGTCGATGACCTGACCGATATCCGCCGCCGGGAAGCGACGCTGGCCGAAGTGCGGCGGTACCTCCCACCAGCGATGGTTGAGAACATCCGGGCCATTGACACCCTTGCCCTTGGCGGGGAAGAGCGCGAGATCAGCATCATCTTCGCCGATGTGCGCGGCTTTACCGGCTTCTCCGAGCAGCTTGAGCCAGAGGCGCTGATGACGGTGATCAACCGCTACCTTGAGGTCGCCAGCGATGCAATCCACCTGTACGAGGGCATCATCGACAAGTACATGGGTGATGCCGTCGTTGGCCTCTACAACACCCAGCTCAATCCCCAGGAAGAAGATCATGCCCTGCGGGCGATCCGCGCTGCGATGAGTATGATCTATGATGTCAAAGTACTTCACGAACTGATGCCGCCCAATGCCCGCCTGTGGTATGGCATCGGTATCGACACCGGCATGGCCGTTCTGGGCAATGTGGGGACCGATGAGCGTAAGGAGTTCACCGCCCTTGGTCAGCCGGTCGCTCACGCCAAACAACTTCAGGAGGCCGCGGAGCGCAGCGAGATCATCATCTCTGAAGCCACCTACCAGCGCGTCCGTGACCGGATCGATGCTGAACCGGTACAGCGGCCATTCCGTGACGACCCCGGCCCGCACACCGTTTACCGCGTTATTGGCTTCAAACGGCGGAGCCGTTAGCCCACCAAGCTGATCTGCGGGGTGTAGCGCTCACTGAATACGCAGCGTTTTCGATTCCACCGTGACACCGGAGAATGCCAGCCGGATTTCATATTCGCCCGGTGTAAAACCTTCAGCGTCGCCAAAGAAGTAAAGCGCAGTCCCTTCGGCGCCGCCATTCCACAGGTAAGCCCCGCCCTGAATAACGCGCCCATCACGCAGCAGAAGCCGTTCCCAGGCCACACCGTCCACCATCCCGCGATAGGCAACCCAGAAGTACAGCCGGGTGATGCCCGCCTGCAACAGGGCATCCGGATTGACCGGTTGTAGATCGGCGCTCACAGCCCTATCCACAGCGACAATCGTCAGGTCAGCCTCAGGCGGTGGCGTCACATTGGAGGCAAGCGGCCACACCTGAAGCTCCGTTGCAGTGGGAGTCGCGGTCGGCCCCGCAAGCGTCACTGATGCCACCAGCCGCGTTGGGCGGGGCGATGCCGTAGCGCTGGCAGTTCCGGTGGGCGTTGCCGACGGTGTAGCGGACGCAGGTTGTGGCGTAGGCGATGGTGAGGGCATCGCTGTGGTAGCCGCCGCCTGCGCTGTAGGCAAGACAGTTATTAACGGAGACACCAGCACCGTGGGCGAGCCAGACACAGGTACAGGTGACGCCTGCAAACCGCCTTCCAGCACCAATGACGCAAACCCACTGAAAAGGCAGACCGCCGAGGCCACAAAAGCCAGCGTGAGCGAGATAAGAAACAACTGCCAGCCAGTAAGACTGGCGGCACGGCGAAGTCGCCAGTACCGATCGCGTTTCCCACGCCGGAAATACACCAGCGCCACCAGAAACAGAACCAGGGCGAGAAAAAACATCCCGCCCACGATATACGGCACCAGTGTCTGCAGGATATCCGGCATCCCTCAGCCGCCTTGTGCAGTCCGCAATGGCCCTATTATACGCCACCACGCCCGCAAACCGGCACACAGCAAACAACCGCTGTCTGCCTCTTCCAGCAGCGCTCCTGCCACCCCCACAACACTACTGTAACCGCCAGCCTTGCATCAGGCGTCTCCCGGCCTCCCAGCCCCCTGGCCTCTGTGCTTACCTGCTGCCAGGCTGTCCCGCAGCATGCGCTGTCACGGATTTACCAGGTGCGGTATCCTGTCGACCATCCGGACGCAGACTCAAAAGGAACTAGGCGATGCCAGCAATCGCTAACCCCAATCTTCACCCCTGGAATCTGAATCCTGATGACGCCGTGACACTGCAGATAGCGCTCGCCAGTCGCCTGCGGACTCAGGCCGGGCCTGCACTGGCTGATATCCGTACCGTAGCCGGTGTTGATGTGAGCGTCCGGGATGAAGTGTCCCGTGCTGCCATCGTGGTGCTCCGCTTCCCGGCGCTCACCATCCTCGAAGTCAGCCAGGCTCAGGCTCCAACTCCTTTCCCCTACATTCCCGGTTTGCTCAGCTTTCGGGAGGGTCAGGTGATCCTGGCGGCCTACGAACGCCTGACCGTCACGCCGGACATCCTGATCTTTGACGGCCAGGGCCAGGCGCATCCCCGGCGGCTTGGCATTGCAGCGCATATCGGCCTCTGGCTGGAACGTCCAACTGTCGGTTGCGCCAAATCCCGTCTGACGGGCTTTCATCGTGAGCCGGGCCAAAAACGGGGAGATTTCGTGCCTTTACTGAACACGCAGAGAGAAGTGATCGGCGCTGTCCTGCGGACACGAACACGGGTCAAGCCGGTTTACGTTTCACCCGGCCACCTGTGCGACTTGCATTCAGCCGTGCAGATCGTGCTTGCCTGTACTACCCGCTACCGCCTGCCGGAGCCGATCCGAGCAGCTCATGCTGCCGCTGGCTTAGACCAGCAGACGCGGCACAAATAGCCAGGCCAAACTAACCAGGGTCTGGCAGACCCATGCGGCCGTGGCGCCGTTGCGCTGCCGGACGTAGCCATACAGCACATTGAGCATCACCAGGAAGGTTCCCGCGATCAGCGCCACCAGCGGATACCCAATCACATCCATAGTCGGGAAGAACATGAGGATTGACCAGGCGCTGGCCAGCAGCACTGTGAAGAGCAACGGTTGCCGACTCTGCAACAGTCCCCTGAAGAACGCCGATTCGGTGGTCGCCATCACGAACACAATGGTCAGGAAGACCGCGCCGTCAGGCATCTCCACAAAGATGCGCTCGGAAATCTCTGCCAGCAGTCCAGCCCCTACCAGCAGCAATGGCAACCCAACGACAGCGCCCCACCCTGCCCCGGCCATCAGATCGCGCGGGCGAAGCCGTACCTCGAGCGTGCCATCGTCAAGGAGATAAGAAGCCAGCACACCGCCAGCCAGCAATGTCCACAGGAGTGCATAACGGCCCACAGGATGGCTCATAGCCAGCGGTGTCAGCCCCACACTCAGGGCGACCATGATCAGGTAGAAAAATACCGGTTCCACGTTCCACAGGCGTTCCCGGCGTCTGGCGCGCTTCATCGCAACTGGCGGCGGTGTATCGGCGGGAGCCTGAGTCGCTCCGGCAGAGGCCGGGCTGGCCCTGCCGCTGGCGGCCGGTTGCATCAGTTCGGGGGACACAGGCGCGGCCAGGGTGTCCGCTGTGCTGAAGATGTCCCGGTCAGCCGGGCCTTCGGCATCCCATTCAAACGACTCAAAATCGGGTAAGGGCGGCAGCTCACGGTTCATACCAAGATTTCCTCGAAAGCGGCGATCACCTGCTCCACCACTGCCGGCGTGATCCAGTAGTGCGTTACCAGCCGGAAGCTGCGCTCCCCCCGTCCGCCGACCAGGATTCCGCGCTCGCGCAGACGCGCAGCGATCTCGTCAGCCGTGTACGGGACGCTATCAGCAAGGCGCATGATCACCATGTTGATTCGTACGCGCTCCAGATCAATCTCAATTCCCGGCAAGCGTGCCAGCCCTTCCGCAAGTTGCCGGGCAGTGGCATGGTCTTCATGGATGCGCCCGATCATCTCACGCATAGCTACCAGACCGGCGGCAGCCAGCACACCAGCCTGGCGCATCCCACCTCCCAGCGCCTTACGCATCCGGCGGGCGCGGGCGATGAACTCCCGGCTACCTACCAGCATCGCCCCAACCGGCGCGCAAAGCCCTTTGGAGAGGCAGAATGACACACTATCCGCCGCTTCGACCAGTTCACGCGCCGGACAGTTCAATGCCGCTGCCGCGTTGAAAATCCGCGAGCCGTCGATATGCAGCTTCAGGCCATAGGCTTGTGCCAGCTTTCCCACCTCAGCGGTGTAGGCTGCCGTCAGGGGCATACCCCCGACTCCGCACTGCGCATTCTCCAGGGCGATCAGGCGCGATACAGGCTGGTGAATGTCCTCGCTGTCCCGGATCGCCGCCCTGATATCATCGAGATCGAACGTGCCGTCAGCCTGTACCGGAATAGTGCGCGGCTGGATGCCACCCAGAGCCGCGATGCTGCCTACCTCATAAAGGAAGGTGTGGCACTGGTCGCCCATGATGGCTTCGTCGCCGCGCCCGCAATGGGTCAGCAAGGCCACCAGATTGGCCATCGTCCCGCTCACCACAAACAGGCCAGCCTCTTTCCCCAGCGTCTCAGCGGCCAGCGCCTCCAGCTCGTTGACCGTAGGGTCCTCGCCATAGACGTCATCGCCGACCCTGGCGGTAGCCATTGCTTGCCGCATCGCTGGCGTTGGCCAGCTCACCGTATCGCTGCGCAGGTCAATGCGATCCATACGCCCTGTCCTGCCTTCTGTATCTGGATAGAACCCGATCATAAGTTAACGATGGTAGAGCGAACCTGCACAAAACACAAGGGTAGCCGTCGGGCCATCATCCCCTTAAAATGGTACATGAAGGGGTAATGAGTACCGCCGGAGGCTAATCGCCTGTCATGTCGACCACCGTGACGCTGAAACATATCACCAAGATTTACGGCAATCAGGGTAAGGCCATGCACAGCCAGGGGGCAGCGGCCAGCGCCGATGATTCCCCGCCGCCTCAGGACGAGGCCATCTATGCCCTGGATGATGTCACCCTCACGGTACGCCCCGGAGAAACGCTGGGCGTTCTGGGGCCATCAGGCTGTGGCAAAACCACCCTGCTGCGCATCGCCGCCGGCCTGGAACTGCCTACATCCGGCCAGGTGCTCTACGATAACGAAGACCTGCAGCATATCCCAATGACCAAACGGGGGATCGGGATGGTCTTCCAGAACTACGCGCTGTACCCCCACCTGCCGAGTATCGACAACATTGGCTTCTTCCTGCGCCTGCACAAACGCGAAGCGGAAATTCCAGCCCGTGTGCTTGAGATTTCTGAACTGATGCGGATTGACCTTAAGCCCCTCCTCAGCCGCAAACCACCGACTCTTTCCGGTGGAGAACGCCAGCGGATCGCCATCGCTCGCTGCTTGGCCCGCGACCCGCGCCTGTTCCTCTTTGATGAGCCGTTCTCCAACCTCGACGCCAAGCTACGCACCAGCGCCAGGGTTGAACTGAAGCGCCTGCTGCAACGCTACCAGGTCACCAGCATCTATGTCACCCACGACCAGACTGAAGCCATCGCCCTTTGTGATCGCATCGCCGTGCTGAACCGGGGTCAGCTCATGCAGATCGGCACATTTGCTCACCTGTACGAAACGCCAAGAAACGTGTTTGTAGCCGGGTTCCTGGGCAAACCGCCAATGAATCTGTTCGATGGCTATGCGGAAGATGGGATGTGGATTGGCAAAGCGTTCAACTGGGGGCCGATCCGCCGCGATTTTGCCAGCGGCATGCGCATCGTGCTAGGCATTCGCCCGGAACACATCCGGCTGGACGACCAGGAGGGCATCCCGGCCACGGTGACGCTGGTTGAACCGCTCTACAGCGACCGCGTCCAGCTAATCCATGTCCAGCTTGGGCCGCACGCGGTCACCATCCGGGCACCGTTGGAACATCCTGTCACCCGCGGTCAGCAGATCCGGCTCTCGATCCCGCCCGACCAAGTGCATCTATTCGATCAGGCGACCGGCCAGCGCATCGGCTAGTGCACATCCAGCGAGATAAGTGGGGTAATAGCCTCCAGCAAGGAAGGCCCGATTCCGCTGACCGCCAGCAGATCGTCCAGGGTTGTGAATGGCCCGTGCTCCTCGCGGTAGGCAATGATTCGCCGGGCGAGTTCCGGCCCGACTCGTGGCAGACTCTCCAGTTCAGCCTGACTGGCAGAATTCACATAGACGATACCACTATCGCCTGGCGTAGCCAGAATCGTATCAGGGGCAGCGATCGTCTCCTGTACGGCAAACACATGCACCTGGTCGCCATCGCGCAGCAATTGGGCCTGGTTTACTCGCACGCGATCCGCTTCAGCGGTGAAACCGCCCGCCGCTTCGATCGCATCGATCGCCCGGCTGCCATATGGCAGGCTGACCATGATCTGGGGACGGGCCACCGCCCCGGTGACATATACCGTGATTGGCCCCGGCGTAGGCGAAGGAAACGGGGTAACCGTTGGCTCCGGCGGGATAATCGTGATCGCTACTGGCTCAGGACGTCTGAACAGAAAGACTGCGACGCCGCTGACAATCGCCAGGATCAGCAGCACAGTGAGCAGACCACGATAGCGTTCCCAAAACGAACCGTTCCGCGAGCCTGACAATCCCACTCGCGCTCCTCCAGCTCCCGTTAACGCAGCGTCAGCCCGATCAGCAGCGTCGCTGCCACGCAGAGGGCGCAACCAGCGCCAGCTAACACCAGCACAATGGCGCCTGTCGACCAGGCCAGCACACTGCCTGCCAGAATCTTGGCAATGAGGCCGACGGTCTCCGGGACCTCGGCCTCACTGGCATATTCGCTGGGCGCGCCGACATACACCGGCTGAGCATCCTGTTCGATCAATCGTCCATCAGCTGCCGCGTCCTGAGCGGCGCGATCAGGCCTTTCCGGCAGCATACCGTCCTCCTGTGCCAGCGCACTCCGGCGCGACTAATACTTACGCACCAGCGCCCGGTAGGCGGCAGGCTGGCGCGCCTGCAGAATTTGCAGTTCTTCGCGGTAACGGCGCACCTCATCCAGATCGATGCGGGCAACTGTGTAGCCCTCAGCAGGCTGACCCGTCCCGGGATCAACCTCGTCTGTCAGCGATGCATAGACTGTTCCCCGTGGGCCGACAACCATGCTCTCGCCACCGAAATTGAGCGTCACATCCTCGCCAATGCGGTTAACGCCGGCCACGAACAGCGTATTCTCATAGGCGCGCGCCCGCAGGTATGTCTTCCATTCATCAATTGCGCTGGCTTCCCAGTTAGCCATGACGCACAACAGTTCCGCCCCATCCAGCGCCAGCGCCCGCGCCACTTCCGGGAATGCCAGGTCCCAGCCCAGCAACAGCCCGATCGTGCCGAATTCCGTCTCCAATACCGGGATTTTGTAGCCCTCGCGGAAGGCCATGCGTTCCTCGCCACGCAGGTGAATCTTGTTGTACACGTCGACCAGTTCGCCATCTGGCCCGACAAGCACCGCGCTGTTGTAGAGCACGCTCTCAACTTTTTCTTTCGTCACCATACCGAAAGCGATGTAGACGCCGTGCTCATTGGCCCGCTGCGACATCAGGTTAATCGTCGGCCCGGGCACACGCTGGGCGATTTCCGTAAAGCGCACGCCCAGCTCGTAACCGCTGGTTACCAGTTCCGGAAAGACGATCAGGTCAACCCGCTGTTGCGAGGCAATGGTCGCAACAAAATCAGACATCTTGACCAGGTTTTCCTCAGGCTCCCCCAGCACAGGTTTCATCTGCACCAGGGCGACGGTAATTTCGCGCATCAGAACTCCTCAATAGTCAATGCAATGCGTGGATATCCAGATCGCAGGAGAAAAACAGCCGCCTTACTGTATACGTTCCCCCCTGAATGTGCAAGTCCAGAGCGCCAGCTCAACGCTGGTCAAGATAGGCGTCAACCTGGATAGCCTGAGCCAGAACCACTGCAGCCTTCTGGGCGGGCGTCGTGGCCTCCTCAGGCCGCATGAGCCGGGGCGCACGTTCTTGCTTCCTGTCTACCAGCGCAGGCTCCAGCGCTTCGCCCTCAGTCTGCTCAATGTAGCCAATCGTCAGGTAGGCATCTTCAGGTTTGAGGTCGCGCTCCTTGCCGGGTTCCTGATGTGGCTCGTGAAGGAGCAGATGCAGCCAGGCTTCATGCGTCACCCGATCCGGTTGTCCGTCCCGCCCGCGCTGCCGGTTACGGGCGATCTGCGTCACGACTACCGCCCGGATTTCATCGAAGTCATACACATCCAGAACATCACTGGTCAGGTCCAGATGCCGCCTGACTTCGCGCTCCCGCCGATCAACCACCACGACTTCGGTTCGCATCAGCCGCAGGATGTACCGCAACACATCGACAATCAGGACAACGCCAACAATCAGCCCCAGGTAGGGCAGAAAAGCGGGTTGAACCGGCGCATAGGGGCTTTGCAGGGTCAATACCCCCAGCGCAATAAACACAATGCCCAGCGCAAGACGAAAGATGATGCGGGCAAAGGTGCCCACAGACCAGACTGCCGTGTGTTCCCACTGCAATCCGATATCGATTGGCCGCAGCCGCCACTCACCAACTTCAAGTGGCAAGGCAATAGCCTGTGCAACCTGCGCGGGCTGGCCCACTGCGGCGGACACCTTCTCCAGCACCGGCGTAGCCTGGGCAGCCAGAGTAGCAGTCGCGACCGGCGAAGCCGCCGGCGCCACGAAGCGAAAGGCCACCCCCATTATCTCTGCCAATTGCTGGCCGACCTGACGAACTTCCTCACCTTTTACCTGCCCGGACTCATCCTGCCAGCGGGCCAGCAAGCACCAGCGGCCTCCGCGTGGCTCGGCCACCACCGGCGCCAGCAACATTCCCAGATGCCAGGCTCGATCTCCGGGCGACCAGCCCGCCACCACTTCCCGAATGTGTTCAATGGGGAGTTCGCCTTCCACAGGAAGCCGTCGTATGCGGGCAAACTCCGGGCGATACTTGACAGCAGCGCTGCCAGCCACCGCATTGAAGAGCGTCAGGCCATCAACGCGCGATATCGCTAGCTGCCATTCTCCCTGGCCAATATGGATAGCCAGGCCATCCGCTGCAATGAACGTGTCCATCGTCACAAGTTACTCAAAGTTGGGCGGCGCAACCAAGCGAGCCATAGTCTACCGCGCCGGGGGCGCGACGCCAATGATTGCACCAGCGCGCGGGCGGGTTACCCCGGTCACCTGATGGCTGCAGATGATTCAGCCCTCTGGCATCTCGCAGGTATGCAGACACTCAACCGGGAAGAAGCGGCGCAGCGCCAACGCCGCGTACAGCGTACACTTTCGACAGAATGAGCTGGTCCAGACCCGGTCAACCGGGATCGTCCGGCCTGATCCGTAGCTATCCGAAGTGAGGCACCGCTTACTCCCCGTTCACATGGATACGGCTCGTTCCAGGCCGGACGGTCCTTTCCAACCCTACTTGCGCGGGCCGAGCGTTACCTCCCGCCCCTGCTCAGCTGAAGCATTCGCAGCCAGCGCCAGTTGCAGGGTCAGCGCGCCTTCACGGATAGGAATCCGCGCCGGTCGGTTCTGGACAACAGCCGATACAAAGTCAGCAGCGACGGCGGCCCAGGGGTCGTGATTCTCATCGCCAAAAACTTCAATGCGGGGCGGCGCCTCCGCAGTATAGGCAATCGTGGCGTGATTGGCATCAGTGAAGTCTGCCGTCATATGCCGCGCCACCAGATGGTACTGGTTGATCCACTTACCCGGAATGGCACCATTGGTGGCCGCAATCACCCCCAGTGCCCCGCTTTCAAAGCTCACCAGCACCCCGCTCACGTCCTCAACGGTATAGTCGGGCACATCCCGGTGGAACAGGTTGGCCTGCCGCCCGACAACCGAAACCGGCTGCCCCAGGAAGTAGCGCAGCAGATCGATCATGTGAATCACCTGCTCGACCAGCTGGCCGCCACTCTTGTCTTTCTGCCGCCACCAGGGCGCGTGCAGGCTGTTGCAGAAATAACGTGCCAACATCAGACCAGGCGAACCACCCTCGCCGGACGCGATCTGGGCAGCGACGCGCTCCACCGCCGCACCAAAGCGAAACTGGAAGTCAACCTGCGTGACAATTCCGGCTCGCTCGGCGGCCTCCACCATCCGCCAGGCGGTATCCATATCCAGCGCAATAGGCTTCTCAATGAAGACGTGAATACCGCGCCGCGCTGCTTCCTGCACCTCATCGGCATGGGCATACGGCGGTAAGGCAATATACACCGCATCAGGACGGGCTTTGTCCAGCATGGTGACATAATCGTCGTATACGACTGCCGCCCCATTAGAAGCTTCCTGGGCCAGCGCCTCCGCGTTACCCCGTTCCTGATCGCAACAGGCCACTAAGCGAACGCCGGGCTGCGCAACCAGATTCGGCACCTGGCGCTTGCGTGCAAAACCGCCACACCCCAGCACTGCTAACTTTAGCTCACCAGCCATGCTCTCCCCCTGTCCTGGCTTGGAAGTCCAGATGTATGGTTCAAGCCAATGCTCCTGATTCCGCAAACAAAACTGCTGCGGTGCGCTCTTACTCCAGAGGATCTTCAAGCTGTCCCATGGGTTTGAGATTCGTGTCCCGCCCCCACACTTTGCGCACCATCTCCAGGTAGAACACGTAGTTTTGGAGCGGCACATCTGGCGGGACACGGTGGTCGCAGAAGCCAATGTAGCCGCCTTCCTCGACCAGCGGCGTCAGACGGCGGACTTCGGCTTCAATCGCCTGCTTGGAACTGGCCAGGATCCGCTTGTCAAAACCGCCCAGCATCAGCAGATCCTTACCGTACTTCTTGCGGTAAGCCACCGGGTCCGCGCCCCAGGTACCCACTTCCACCGGGAACATACAGTTGATCCCGGCATCAAGCCACAGCGGGATAAGCTCATCGATTTTGCCGTCGCAGTCCACCCACAGGACATCTACGCCATGAGAACGCGCCAGGTCGCTGATGCGCCGGTAATGGGGCACCAGATAGCGCTTGAAGTGCTGCGGACTGAGCAAAGGACCAGCCCGGTAGCACATATCCTCCCACATCGCAACGGCGTCAAAATGCCCTCCTGTCTCCAGAAGGCGGGTCATCACGCCAATGATGCAGTCAGCAATGGTGGTCACCATCTCCTCAAAGAGAACGGGATCGTCGTAGACCAGCAGCGAGACGGCCTCCAATCCCATCCAGTCCCGAATCCAGCCATAGAGGCTTCCAGCGGGTAGCGCGACAACATTGCTGCGCCTGGAGTTGCGCCAGTTGCGTACCCGGCTGTCCCAGTCTGCTGGATAGCGCCGGGGCGTAGCAGGGTCTAGACGAGGTTTGTAGTGCTTTTCCCAACTTTGCCGGTCAACCAGCAGGTGCCCTTGGTGCTGGGGAATGGTCCCCATGAACTTCTTGCGGAGCACACGGACGCCGTCAATCTGCTGGGCAATCTCGTAGTCACCACGGTCTTCAAGCACTACCTCGTCAAAGAGGGGTTCCAGGCCAACATTGACCCCCGCGCCGATCCAGTCCAGACCAAAGTCCATCCCGAAGAACATATCACTGTTGCAGGGGTTCACATTTCGCGGCAGGCCCTGGTCATACCAGAGTGTGATCGTTTCCTTCCAGAAGCCAAAGTCACAAATTGGCGAGCGATCGCGTGGCTGATAATGCATCGTGGCATTGAACCGTTCACGGTCGTTCATAACTCCTCCGATCGATAGGCGGCCAGGCCATCAGTCGCCATAGTCGAACAGGGTCTTGACGCTTTCTTCAGGATGCTGGTCAATAAACTGATAAGCCTCCACTGCCTGTTCATAGCGGAACCGGCGACCGATCATCGGGTCAGTGAGGATACGCCCGCTTTCCAGCAAGCGGATGCAGGTCTGCTCAATACGCGCCAGGTCCCAGAGCGGGTAGTGCCGGTGCGGCATCCCCCAGACCGGCATGCTGGAGATCAGTGTAGGCCGGTTATGGTGCCATTCCGCGCCAAGTTGAATCGGTTCGATACCACTGTAGTAGCTGGCCGCCACGATCACACCGCACGGTTGCACACTGCGGATGGCCGCCTGGAGGGCTGCATAAGCGCCCGAAATCTCAATGGCGCAGTCAACACCTTTCTTGCCCGTCAGGTCTTTGATGGCCAGCGGGACATCATCAGTGCGAGCATTCAGGGCGGCATCCGCGCCAAACTGCCTGGCCAACGCCAGCCGTCGGTCAATCGTGTCCACCGCGATCACCAGTTCCGCACCGGCTGCCCGCGCCAGCTGCACAGCAATCAGGCCCAGAGCGCCCATACCGAAAATGGCAACCCAATCTCCGATCTTAATCTGGGCATCATGCACCGCTGCCAGAGCGAAGATCGACGGATCGGTGAACAACGCCGTCTCTGGCCTCATCCCTGCGGGCAGGTGATACAGCTTGTTTTCATTGACCACGTTTGTGGGCCGGTGCGGCATCCCACCATGCACCTTGTCCCCCACGCGGAAACGGGTCACTTCCGCCCCGACCTCGATCACCTCGCCGGTCATCCACGACCCCAGCCGGCAGGGATACAGACTGTGCCCCTCTTTAGGCATAAAGAGCCGGTAGGTTGGGTCAAAAGCTTCGGCGAGGAAGGGGGTTTTGCCCCGGTAGAGCGCCATCTCAGTGCCGTGCTTGATCCCGCTGACAATGGCCTTGACCCGCACTTCATGCGGGCCAAGCGGTGGTTCTTCGTAATCGCGAAACTGGATGGTGCGCTCCGCAACGACTACAAACTCTTTCATGACGGTTATCCTCTCAGTGCACCGGCAGTCAACCCGCGCAAGAACTGCCGCTGAAACCGCATATAGACGATGAACACTGGCACAGTCGCAATTGTGACACCACCAGCGATCAGACCATAGTCTTGCGCATAACGTCCCTGGAAGAACATAAATCCAAGCGGCAATAGCCGCATCTGCATATCAAGTAGTGGTTTTTATTAAAAGCATTCCAGGTGCCTATGAACTGAAAGACGAATATAGTGCCGACATCGCTGCGCCAGCCATTGGCAACATGACCCGCCAGAAAGCCTGAAATTTGTTGCGGCCATCTACTCGCACTGCATCAGCCGATTCACCCGGTACATCCTGAACGCCTGCATCAGGAATATGCCAGATGGCTAGCCAAGCCCAGTGGCTAGCAAGAGCGCCGCGCAGTGGGTACCTGGGAAGCTGGAGTCACGCAGATGGAATAGAGTGGGATCATGACGGATTGGAAGGGTACCGGGATTCTCATGGGATTGTGTAAAAAATAACCTGATGTCCCTAAAAACAAAAGTGCGCCAGGTCGTAGCCAGCCAGGCTGGGGAGAGTAATCACAACTACAACCTGATCTGGCTGGGTAAGCCACATTGGCTGGCTACGGTAACACCATCTCGGTAGCCGAGTTTGTTGTTGCCATGCGCCGCCAGCTCTGACACTTAGCTACGGCAGATCCCGGCTGATCTGAAGTGTCCGGAATCAAATCGAGCGGAGACGCTGCCGGAGCATCTCCGCTCGACATCTCAGAACAACGCCCTCAAGGCCCGAAGCGCAGCTCCGCATCAGCCTCAGACGAGAGCGGAACCGGATCACCCAGCTTTCCCCCTTCCAGCCGTACCGGGATTGTCGCCCCTGCCTTCACAAAGACCGGGATGCGATCCAGCGGCGCATCAGTCTGTATGACCTTCCCACCGTGCACCGCTTCCCCCGTCCACAGATCGTGCCACACCCCTGCAGGCAGGTAAACCGACCACGTCTCTGCGCCTGCTTTTGTCACCGGTGTGACAAGCAGGTCGCGTCCGAAGAAGTACTGGTATGGTTCCGCAGCGGGATCGGTCAGCACCAGCGCACGCATCAAAGGCTGTCCGGTTTTGGCGGAAAACTGTGCCTCTTGCCAGATATAAGGCATCAGGTTATGGCGCACGTTGACAAAACGGCGAAATATCGGGACTACACGCGTGTCCCCGGTGCGCTCCTGGATGTTCCAGGGCGTGCGGAATATTACGGGTTCACGGTGCTGATTATAGTCACTGTGGTACTGCATGATCGGGCAGAACGCCGCCATGGCCGTGCTACGCAGGTACAGTTCCGCCGTAGGAATTTCGCCGCTAAAACCACCAATATCCAGCCCCCAGAACAGGATGCCGCAGATTCCCGCTGACAGACCAGCTACTATCACCGAGCGGAACGCCTCCCAGGTGGAGGGCTGATCCCCGGCCCAGTGCGCAGGTGCGACTTGCGATCCGGTAAACCCCGCCCGGCTGAAGGTCAGCCCATCACCACCCCGTTTCTGGGTGATGAAGTGGTGGTACGCCTCGGTGTAGCGCTTCGGGTACTCGTTCCAAAGTTCATCGCCCCGACGCCCATCAGCGAAGACCGCGCCCGCGCTCCACAGGTGTTCGCCACCATCAGTCTTAAAGCCATCCACCCCCAGTTCTTCAACCAAATAAGCCCGCTTACCGAACCACCAATCGCAGGCGGCGGGATTGGTGACATCCCATAACAGGCTATCCCGGAACCAGAATGGTCGAACCCTGTAGGGCGTTCGACCATCCGCCTCCTTGACACCAAAGCCCTGTTCGATGAAGTAGGCGCGGTCATTGTCTGCCTGTGGATTTGGCAAGTCAGGATCGTCCGCCTTGAGAACCGGGTTCTGCCACAGCACTACACGGATGTTACGCCCGTGCAGGGTATCGATCATGCCCTTCGGATCCGGCCAGCGACCATCCGGCGGAAAAGTGAAATCGCTATAGCGCAAGAACTCGTGACCGGGACGGGGCTTATATTGCGCGTCGTTCCAGATATAGAACGTCGCCTCATCCGACCAAGCCTCGATCACTACAACCGAGGGGATGATGCCATGCGCAAAAGAACGCTCGACCTCAGCCATGACTCTGGCTTGCGAATTCCATTCGTTGGCGCTCATCCACAAACCAAAGGCCCACAGTGGCGGCAAACCGGGCTGCCCGGTCAGGCGAGTGAAACGACTCGTAATCGCATAGGGGGAATCGCCGGTGAGCCAGCGCAAAGTCAGTGATTCGTCCGGGCCCAGATCGGCCTCCAGTGTCCAGCAATCGGGTGCACTATCAGCCAGATCGAACTGCATCCAGCGGCTGCTGTCCACCCACAGGCCGTAACCCTTCGACGAGAGCAAGAAGGGCACGGGTAAATACGTGCGCTTACCCTGGTAGCGGTACTGATCATATACGCGGACATCCAGTGTCTGGCCTCGGTGGTTAAGGGCATTGAAACGTTCCCCCAGACCGTAGAACGCCTCATCCGCTGGGGATGCAAACGCAAGCCGCACGCGGCGGACATGCTGCCCATCTGTTTGCCATTCAACGCTGATCAGGCGCGGGAGCCAGGCAGGTAGGTCTACAGCCCAACCCGTCTCTCCCGGCGAAAGCCGCCAGACCAAAGCGCCATCTTCCTCGCTGACAGAAGCCGCTAATCCCTCAGCAGGTCGCCACTCAGCAGGCCGCCATGTAAACACCTCACTGGTCTGTCCCCCAGCCTCGATCCAGTACTCAAGCGTATGCCCGGCTGCGGGAGCAGTCAGGGAGGCCTGCCAGATATCCTGTTCGATGCGGATGATTCGCTCCAGGAATTCCGCGCCGTAGCCATCCTCCGTTTTCTGCTGCCAGTCAGGCTGGAATACCGCTACTATTGACGGCCCGGGCTGCCCATCCACGCGAGTATGGACCATCACCTCCTGCACTGCGCCAGGAGGCCGGGTGACAATACCAATGATGAAGGGCTGACCAGCCAGCGGTTGACGTGGAAAGCGCTCTTCAGGAAGTTGTTCGTAGGGATGCTCCTGCCCATACGGGCGGTGGACGATCTCAATCATGGTCACAGTTTCCCCTCATGTTTTCACTACAACGCTCTCAAGAAATGATTTCTAGGAATGATTTTTCTGCAGCGCCCAGCGGTTCAGCGTCTATCAAGCACCGCGCGCAAGATCAGGTACATGGCGTGCGACCACAGCAAAGGGCAGGCAACCGCTCCCCAGCGCTGCACCCACCCATCATACAGGGAGGCATCAAGCAGATGATCAGTCACCTGCTCCGGTAATTCACCTGCTGCTGTCGCCTGGGCCTCGCACCACGCCAGCAATTGTTGCGCCTCGTCCCTCCGCCCCAGTTCCGCATACACCCAGCCCAGCCAGGCGGCAAGTAACACCCATTCACCACCGCCATAGTATGTATCTGCCGCGTAGCGGTATACGCCACCACCCGGGCGTGCGAGATCATGCTCGATCTTGGCCAGCGTAGCAGCAAAGCGCGGGTCAGTCACACTCAGCAGTCCATACGGCACCGCCGCCCATAGCAAACTGGCATCCACCGCCTCATTCCCCAGGGACTTCTTAAGGTAGCCGGCCACCGTCACACCGTGCTCCAGGGCAAAGGCCTGGATAGCTGCAGGAAGCTCCGCTGGAACGCATCCGGGATCATAGCGCGCTACAGCCGCCAGACCGCCATACAGGGCAGTCAAAGTGCTCAGATGTATCTGATGACGAGATTCCTCCCAGCAATCATAGTTGGGCATGGACCACAGCGCTCCCAGATAGCGCACTGTGAGATCAATGGCTGGTCGCAGTGTTTCCCACAAGGCGTCATCACCGGCTGCCTCCACGTGAGCAACCAGCCCCCACAGCCATGCGCCGTAGCCATCGAGCTGGAAATCTGTCCAGTCATCCGTCCCAAGCTCGCCATCCAGCGTAAAGCGTGTCGGCAGGTATTCATGATCATGTGGCGTTTCGCCTCGAGCCAACCTGGCCAGCAGGGCTTCCACACGCGGAGCATGTTTCTGCAATGTTGCCCCCACCCAGGCATGAAAAGCGTGGGCACTGGCATGTTCACCCGCCAGATCCATGGCATAGGCAGTCCATGTGCCGTCACGCAGCCAGCAGTAGCCGTACTGGGAGAACGTGGGCGAGGCAACATATGCGCCACTGGCGGCCTGCCCGGCCTGAATAATAGTAATGCTGGAGTCCCACAGGTTCATGGTCGGTCGCTTTTAGAAAGTAGCATAGATGGCGAGATTGTGTACTGGGAGCAGGCGATGGCCTGCTCCCAGTACACTCAGTATGGATGTCGCTCTTACGATGTCAGCAGGGAGTCAACCCGTTCCTTGGCCAGATTGAGGGCCGTCTCAGGGTCAAGCTCACCGGCGATTACGGCGTTAAACAGCTCGTCAAAGATGTCCTGCATCTCACTCTGCCGCGCGATGGTAGGCGGCGGCACGGGCGCTTCCAGCGACTGGAAGACCACCTCGCGGTTATCCGGCGGAGTCATGGCGAGATAGCTCTCAAACAGACTCATGTCGTTGAGCGTCGGCAGTTCCCAGTCAGCCGCAAGGCGCACATCGACAGCTGTCTTACTTGAAGTCATGTACTGCGCCCAGGCAGCAGCCTCCAGCGGATGTTCGGTGTTGATATCTACCGCGATACCGTTTGAGAAGAAGTGGTAGGCCTTGGTCGCCATGCCGGGTTCCAGCTGAATATCCCAGTTAAACGGCACTTCCTGGTAAGCCGGCATCATCCAGATGCCGGTCACCTGCATCCCCAACCGGCCAGCCTGGAACAGCTCACTGTCGCTAACGCCAGCCTGCTCAGCCGGATCAGGCATCACATCTTCCTCCAGCAGGCCGACCATCGTCTGCAGCGCCTCCACACACTCAGGGGCGTTGATCAGTGTCTCGGTCTTGTCCTCGTTGAAGAACTGGCAGTTATTCTGTGCAGCACGCTTGTAGAATTCCCAGAATTGGATCGGCGAGTAGATACCCCAGATGTCTGGCCCCAGAGCACGGATAGCCTTGGCCGTTTCTAGCGCGTCCACCCAGGTCCATTCGGCAGTCGGATAGTCGATCCCGGCCTGATCAAAGAGGTCTTTGTTATAGAACAGCACGACTGTTGAGAATGTCTCCGGCAAAGCATACTGCTTGCCCTCATACTGGAATGCGTGGAGAGCCTGCGGATAGTACGGCGCGTCCTCCGATACGTAGGCACTCAGATCCAGCAGCACACCATTGGCAGCAAAGGCGACGAAGTTCTCGTAATTCAACTCGAACACGTCAGGCGGATCGCCCCCGGCAAAGTCGGCCTGGAGCATGGTGAAGTAGTCGCCAAACGGCATGTTGTACGGTTCGATCTTGATGTTCGGATACTCAGCTTCGAATGCCGCAATGATCTGGTCCAACTCCGCTGCCCGATCCTGCCCGGCTGTGAAGTTGGCATAGCGGATCACGACTTTGCCCTCCTGGGCCAACGCTGGAGACAGCGCCCCCAAGAGCAGCACCAGCACGATGCACAGCCCTACGGTTTTGCGAAACATGCAGCTTCTCCTTTTACTCCTACGTCTAGCGAGAGCGCAATGCGCTAGCCTTTGATGCCACTGATAACGGCTCCCTGCACAAACCACTCCTGGGCGAACAGGTAGATCACCAGAATAGGCAGCACCGTCACCACAGCACCGGCCATGACTAGATTCCACTCTGTCAGGGATTCGTTGCTGCCCTGCAGCGTGGCCAAGCCCAAAGGAAGGGTCATGAACTCCTGCTTACGGGCCACGAACAATGGCCACAGGTAAGCGTTCCAGATGCTCATGAACGTAAAGACCGTCAGCGTCGCTAGCACCGGCTTTACCAGCGGCAGCATGACCCGCCAAAAGATCGTCAGATGGTTTGCTCCATCCATGACTGCTGCTTCTTCTAGCTCGTTCGGGATAGTCAGGAATGCCTGTCGCAGCAGAAAGGTGGCGAACGCGCTAAACAGACTTGGGGCGATCAGGGCAGGATAGGAGTTAACCCAGCCCAGCTTGCTGACCATAATGAACTGCGGGATGACCACAACCTGGTATGGGATCATCATGGTCGCCAGGTACAGGGTGAAGACGGTGTTCCGGCCCCGCCATTTCATCCGGGCGAAGGCGTAGGCGCTCATGGCGGCAAAGAGAATTTGGCCGACTGTGCCAACAACCGTAATGAACACGCTGTTGAGAACCATACGGCCCATCGGCATAATCTCGAACAGACGACGGTAGCTGTCCAGCGAGGCCGGGTTAGGAATAAAATCTGTCCGCAGAATGTACTCCCCAGTCTTGAGCGACGTGCTGAACATCCACGCGAACGGGATCAGCATTACCAGAGTCATGAGGATCAGTACCGTATACTGTAGGCCACTCAGCAACAGCCGCCCGAGCTGGTATTTGGAACGCACAGGCATGACATTGAGCCGGGTGATCGCGTTCGGCATGGCAATCGTCCTGGTTTCTATAGCTGGTCTGGTGCTCATAGCTCGTAGTACACCCATCGCTTCTGCAGTCGGAGCTGGACAACCGTAATAGCGAAGATCACCGCGAAGAGGACCCACGACAGCGTAGCTGCATACCCCATCCGCTGGTAGCGAAAGGCGTTGTTGACAATCAATTGCACCAGGACAGTCGTGCCGCGCTGCGCGTATTCCACCGGCATCAGGTACATCTGGTCAAAGACCTGGAAGGCCCCGATCAGGGTGGTGATCAGCACAAAAAAGGCGGTCGGCGTGATCAGCGGGAGAGTGATATAGCGCAGGCGCTGGAAGGCGTTCGCCCCATCAATCTGCGCCGCCTCTTGATACTCGTGAGGAATGCCCTGCAGACCCGCCAGAAACAGCACTGTAGAGAAGCCTGAATCCTTCCACACACTGGCAATCACTACGGCGTATAGAGCGGTCGCCGGGTCGAATAACCAGGCTGGCCCCTGTATACCCAGTAGCCCCAGCAGAAAGTTCATCAGCCCGTACTGGGGGTTGAAGATCCAGCGCCACATCATGGAGACCGCCACCCAAGATGAGACCACTGGGACGTAAAACGCCATCCGGAAGAACGCCCGTCCGCGCAATGGTTGGTTGAGCAGCAGTGCCAGCATAAAGGCCACGGCCATCACCGCAGGGACGTACAGCACCGTGTACAGCGCCGTATGTTCCAGCGCAGCCCAAAAGCGCGGGTCTTGCCCCAGGCTAGCGTAGTTTTGTAGGCCGATGAACTGCGGGGGCGTCAACAGATTCCATTCGAAAGTCGTCAGCCCAAGTGAAAAGATGACTGGGCCGACAATGAATACGAGTAAACCCAGCAGTCCCGGACTCAGGAAGAGCATCACCCATACCCATCGTTTGACGCCACTCTGACCGACCATACTAATCGCTCCACGCTTATTTCACTCACTAAAGAAACCGATTCAAAAAAGATCAGACTTCGATCTTCCGCGCGGATTCCACCAGTGGCGACTCAAAGACCTTGCCTACCACCAGGCCCGCGGCGCCACGCGCCCAGGTGCGATCGTCGCCCGGCTTGACAAGAATACGCACATGCTCAAACAGGCCATTGAAGCTATGAGAGCGAAGCTCGTCAAGCGCCGGTCCCAGCCGGTAATTACCCGCGATCACGCCCTCACCGCTGATGATGATCAACGCCGGGCAAAGCATATTGACCAGCGTGGAAAGACCGCGACCAATATAACGTCCACTGGCTGCCAGTGCTTCCTGGGCCACTCGATCGCCTGCTTCTGCCGCCGCCACAACGTCTGTAAGGGTGATCGCCCGCCGCTCCGCTCCCCATCCCGCCTGAACCTGGCGGAGGACAGCAGGATCAGCGGCAAGCGCCTCAAGACAGCCACGTTTGCCGCAATCGCACTGAGGACCATCCACCTCCAGGGTGATATGGCCCAATTCGCCTGCGCCACCGGGGCCGCCCTCGTAAAGCTGGTTGTGCAGCACTATCCCCATGCCAATACCACGCCCAACAGTCACCACAGCAAAATTCTCGTAATCGTGTCCATCGCCAAAAAGCTGCTCGGTGATGGTCAGCGTATTAACATCATTCGAAATGAAAACAGGCAGATTGAGTTCGGCGGCGATTGCATCGCCAATGGGCAGTTCATGCCACTTAAAAAACGGGGAATAATGCACTACGCCAGTTCGAGTGTTGACCACGCCTGCCAGGCCGATCCCCACACCCAGCACCTGCTTGACGGTGATGCCGGCCTCAACGATGGCGCGCCGCACAGCATTGCTCACAGCGACAACCACGTCCTGTGGTGCGCGGCTGGTCAGCGGAGCCTCAAGATAAAGCTGCTCGCTGACCTCCAGGTTGGTCACAGCACAAACCATTCGGTCTTCCATCAACTTGAGGCCGACAGCATAACCCGCAGTAGGATTGAGCCGAAGGAGTATCTGGGGCCGCCCGCCGGTAGATTCGCCCTCCCCTACTTCGATGATCCAGCCATCATCCAGCAGTTCGCCCACAATCTGGGAGATCGCCCCAACGCTGAGTCCAGAGATTTCCGTCAGCCTGGTACGGGATAGCGGGCCACGACGCCGAATCATATTGAGAACAAGGTTGCGATTCATGGCCTTGATGAGGTCCCGATCACCACGCCGAATGTTGCCCACACCACTTTTCTCACTGAATGAAATAAGCTGTCTACACTATACGCCTGATTTGCAGGTGTGTCAAGTAGCCGCATTCTCTCAAGGCAAATGCGACTCAGCGAAACGAGCGGGCGTGAGCATGCCGAGTGAGAGATGGGGGCGCCGGTGGTGATAGTAGTCGAGAAAAGCATCGGCATACTGCTGGGCCAGCTCCAATTCATCGCCCCGGAACTTGAGAGCGCCAAACTCCTCACGGCGCAGCGTGCCGTTGAAGGCTTCAATGAAAGCCTGTTCGTTCTTCTTGTAAGCCCGCGCGATACGATGCTGATCCGCCCAGCGATGCATGCCCTCAGCGCACTCGGCTTGAATTCTGACCCGCCATCGGTTTGCAGGAGGGACACGCGCCCGAATACCGCCATCAACTGCTCCAGGGCAACCCGGCCATCGGCGGCCTGTAAGGAGGGGCGCATGACAATCGCCGCTTCGCGGGTGAAGGTGTCAATCGCCGTGTAGGCGTACACCTCCCCCAGGTTGACGGTATCGACCTGCACCACCTGGCGCGGTCCGGTGGCACGCTGCACCGGCGCACCCTCGGGCTGGCGGTGATGCTTGCGTAAGACCAGATGGCGCTTGAGAATGCGATAGACCGTGCTGCGGCTGAGGTCAATGCCTTCCTGCGCCAGCACGTACACGACCTTCTCCCCGCAGCAGTCGCGATACTCCCGCCGGATACTCAATACCCGCTGCACCACATAGCCCGGCGTCTTGCGCACTCGGCGTCCTTTCTTCGCCTGCTTGAAATAGGCCACATAGCCCCGAATGCCCCGCATCCGAATGCCTTTGAGCCAGCGATAGATCGTCGCCCGATGCTTCCCCAGCTGCTCAGCAATCTCATCCGCCCTGTGCCCGGCTTCTTCAATTCCCATGCCACTTGAATCTGTGTTATAGTGTCCATCGTGCGGCTCCTGTGATTGGGTTGTTTGTCTCGCAACCACAACAACTTTATCACGGAGTCGCATTTCTATTGAGAATACTGCGGTAGCCACCGCTAATTGCCATGCAAAGAAGCCAAGGGCCGTCAGGGGACTAGCGGCAAAATTATCGCCAAGGGCTGGAACTACCTCCTACGCCAGAAACAGGCGTGGTCAGTTACCTCAAGGCCAGCCTGCATGCCGGCTCATTCCCGGCATTCCGTCGCTCCGCTTCTGCATATTGCAGCATGCATAGTTAAAAACTTGCGCCGATTGTGCAAACCGCACATACTTATCTCCAGGCTTGAGCGTGGTTTCGGGTTGACCGGGCATGCGATCCGGCCATACAGAGACATTCCGCACAGGTTACAACGTCCTCCCTGCAATGTGGTGCCCCATCTCGTCATGTCCGCCCGTGGCTCCCACCCTCAGCTGTACCGCGTTCGCTGCAGCATCTGATGGCTGCCAGCGAGGAATACTGCCTGGCTTTGCTGATAGGAAAGGACGAGGGAATCAAGAGCATGGCAACAAGTTCGCGGCTTTTGGTAACGAATCTCGTGCATAGCAAAGGGTTTACCATCAGCCTGATCCTCTTGCTAGGCCTCTTTGGCTATGCTCTGGCGCCGAGCGACCTGACGCCGGGAAACTACTCAGCCACAGTCACCCTGAACTTGCCGGATGGTGTCCATACCATTACACAGGATTTCACCCTCGGTAGCAGTGCCGGGCAACTGAAAACCACCGAAAGCATAGCCGATCCTTACACCATCCGTGTTAGTGGTCGCGACCAATATGCCTACAGGCTGGGCGAACGGATTACCTATCAGGTAGAGGTGACCGACAACGATGGCACCCCAATAGTTCTGCCTGTTGAGCACGCCAGTTCAATCATCCGCGGCCCCAACTACGAACAGGTGTTACCGCCAACAGATCGAGCCAGCGAAGCACTCGTTTTCACCATGCGCGTCCCTTTCCATGCGCGCATCACCACCGGCCTGCTCTTTGCAGTGGCCACCATCTGGCTGACCGAGATCGTCCCCCTTGCGGCGGGGGCGTTGCTGATTCCAGTCGTTATTGTGGTGACCGGCGTGACGGATACGGCTACCGTTTTGCAGCCATTCTTCCACCAGATTGTTGTGCTTTTTCTGGCTGGTTTCCTGATGGCCGAGGCAATGCGCCGCACCGGAATCGATCGTCTCCTGGCTCTGTCGATCTTGCGGCGGGCCAGCACCAAACCGACCTACCTGATGTTGTCAATGATGGCCATCACCGCCTTCCTTTCCATGTGGATGTCTAACACAGCAGCGGTTGCCATCATCATTCCTATCGCACTGGCCATCCTGAACAAGATACCGGATTCCCAAGCCGGCGGTTTCCACAAAGCCCTGATCCTGGGCGTGGCCTATGCTGCGGCCATCGGCGGAATCGGTTCAGCCATCGGCACACCTGCCAACATCCTGGCCATGACCTTCCTGAGCGAATTTGTGGGGGTCAAGCTGACGTTCAACGACTGGTTCGTCTATGGCCTGCCGTTGGTTGTGGTGATGGTTCCGACTATCTGGATCTATCTGCTCCTGACCTTCCGAGTCACGGCTCGTTCAGAACTGGATCGAAGTGTCTACATCCAGGAACTCAAAGAACTAGGCCCCCTGAACCGCTCTCAGAAAATCATCTTCGCCGTGTTTATCGTGGTCGTCCTGCTGTGGTTAACCGAAAATACACACAATATTCACGCCTCGATTATCGCCCTGGCTGGCGCCCTGGTCCTGTTCTTTACAGAAATCTTGCACCGCGACGATCTCAACCGGATCAACTGGGACGCCCTGCTCACGTTTGGCGGCGGCCTGTCCATCGGGAGCTTACTGGTGACCACGGGTGTCTCTGACTGGATAGCGCTTCAGCTGATCGGCCTGGTGAATCTGCCGCAGATCGTGGTGATCTTTCTGATCGGCGTATTGACCGTCGCGGTCGGCGCTTTCATCTCCAACACAGCCTGCGCAGCAATGCTTATCCCATTGGCCATCCCTCTGGCTCGCATTCTGCAGATCGATCCTCGTCTGCTGGTCGTTGTTGTGGCCATTGCCTCTTCGATCGATTTCGCCCTGGTGGTCGGCACGCCGCCAACCATGATGGCGTACTCAACCGGTTTCTTCAAAACCAGCGAAATCTTTCGCCGCGGGATCGTGCTCGATTTTATTGGAGTGGCGCTGCTTACCCTGGGCATGATCTGGGTCTGGCGGCTATTTGGTGCGGTGAGCTTCTGACCTGGCCGGCGAGGAGATATTTCCTTGCCGGCGTAACTGCGCCAGATGAATAAGCAAAATCACAGACCGCCATTTGACGAATAAGTTAACAGTGCTACACTGAATTACAGAATAACTGTAAACCGTGAATTGCCATGACCGAAACTTCTAAAGATCTAACACTTGACGACACCGACTACCGCATCCTTGAGTTGCTGCAGACCAACGGGCGTATGAGCAATGCCGACCTTGCCCGGCAACTGAAGCTCTCACCTCCGGCCATCCATGCACGCTTGCGGCGCCTGGAAAATCAGGGGGTTATCCGCGAATACGTCACCCTGCTTGACTGGGAACAGCTGGGCTATGATATGCTGTGCTTCATCAACGTTGCCATTCAGGTGCACCAGCCACAGACAGTCGAACAGTTCCGCCTTGCCGTGAAGCAGATGCCTGAAGTGCTGGAATGCCACCATGTGACCGGCGAATACGACTATCTGCTCAAAGTGGCCGTCCGCAACCGGAAAGAGTTGGAACGTTTTGTGCTGGATCAACTCACGCCCATCCCCGGCATCGCCAAGATCTATACCAGTTTGGTACTCAGGGAAATCAAATTCTCAACAGCCATTCCCGTTGGACGACCGCCCGGTAACCAGTAACACCTGGCGCATACTATTCAAAAAGGAGATTGCCCATGACGGACCGGAAACCGCAGACGATGGGCCAGCAGTTTGGCCGCCGATCCTGGGCTGAGCCATGGAAGATCAAGATGGTCGAGCCGATTCACTTGATCAGCCGCGAGGCCCGCGAGCAAGCTATCCGGGATGCTGGCTACAACACGTTCTTGCTACGCTCTGAGGATGTTTACATCGATTTGTTGACGGACAGCGGCACGAGCGCCATGAGTGACCGGCAATGGGCAGGCATGATGCTGGGCGACGAAGCGTACGCCGGAAGCCGCAACTTCTACCATCTGGAAGAAGCTATCCAGATGACCTACGGCTACAAGTACATCGTGCCAACTCACCAGGGCCGCGGCGCAGAACACCTGATCAGCCAGGTCGCCATCAAGTCCGGTCAGTATGTACCCGGCAACATGTACTTCACCACAACTCGTCTGCATCAGGAACTGGCTGGCGGAATCTTCGTTGACGTTATTATCGATGAAGCTCATGATCCGGCCAGCGAGCACCCTTTCAAAGGTAATGTCGACCTGGCCAAACTACAGGCCCTCATCGAAAAGGTCGGCGCAGAAAACATTGCCTATCTCAGCCTGGCCGGGACCGTCAACATGGCCGGCGGGCAACCGGTCAGCATGGAGAATGTCCGGGCCTTGCGCAGGCTGTGCAATAACTACGGAATCAGAATCTTCCTGGATGCCACCCGCATGGCTGAGAATGCCTTTTTCATCCAGGAACGGGAACCCGGCTACCAGGGCTGGACAATCGCGCAGATTCTCAAGGAATTCTGCAGTTACACCGATGGCGCATGGATGAGCGCCAAGAAAGACAATCTGGTGAATATCGGCGGCTGGCTAGCCGTTAATGATCTGGACATCTTTGAAAAAGCCCGCAACCTGGTAGTCGTCTACGAAGGGCTGCATACCTATGGCGGTATGGCCGGGCGTGACATGGAAGCTGTCGCCATCGGTATTCGCGAGATGGTGGAAGACGCGCACATCGCCGCCCGTGTCAATCAGGTGCGGTACCTGGGCGAACTGCTGATCGCATGGGGCATCCCGGTTGTAAGGCCCATCGGCGGACACGCTGTCTTCCTGGATGCCAGGGCGTTCTATGACCATCTGCCGCAGGACAAATTCCCGGCCCAGATGCTGGCCGCCCAGCTTTACCTGGACTCCGGCGTGCGGGCCATGGAGCGCGGGATCGTCAGCGCCGGGCGCGACCCTAAGACCGGCAACCACCGTTACCCTAAGCTGGAACTGGTGCGCCTGACCATCCCCCGCCGCGTCTACACGCAGGCACACATGGATGTCACCGCGGAAGCGGTCATGGCAGTCTATGAGGATCGACACAACATCAAGGGGCTGAAGATGGTCTACGAGCCGGAGTACTTGCGCTTTTTCCAGGCTCGCTTCGAACCTCTACCCTGATTCCCACGCCAGCCCTGCACACAGGAACAGCCTGCGGTTGGAATTCCCTTGCAGGCTGTTTGCCGCTACACGATCAGACTTCGGCGGTGGCCAAGTCGATCTATAAGCCGCATTCTGTACTCCGCATACACGGAGCGACGGTCATCTCTCTAGCCCCGGCGTTACCGCCGGGGTCAAGCAGCCTACCCGACGCTCAAACGAGACGGGCCGCCTCTCGCGCCTGTTTGGCCTTGCTCCCGGTGGGGTTTGCCTGGCCGCTGCTGTCGTCAGCAACGCCGGTGCGCTCTTACCGCACCGTTTCACCCTCGCTCGCGCCTACTGGCGCGGGCAATCTTCCTCTCTGTGGCACTATGCCGTCAGGTCACCCTGCCTGGCCGTTAGCCAGCACCGCGCCCTGTGGAGTGCGGACTTTCCTCGTCATGGTCAGACCATGCCGCGACCGTCCGATCCACTCAGCCACCACCCATGTATTATACCATAGTGCCAGACGGGAAACGGTCGCGCTGCTATCGCGTCATTTGTCCTGGGTTGGCCTGCATCGTCACATGCATTGCGCCTTCAGGACCACGCCACGCCACCGCCATGTACGGCGTGTTATGAGCAAAGCCCACATGTCCATTTCTGTCCAGCACGATGAGACCGCCTTCTCCGTTAACCCGATCGCGCAGGATTCGCAGGGCACGATCGGCAGCCTCCTGCGCAGAAAGCCCTGATGCCACTGCATCAGTGGCGGTCTTGCTCAACAACACCCGCATGATCGCTTCCCCGTGTCCGGTTGCCGAAGCGCCACCGGAGAGATTGTCCGCATATGCGCCCGATCCAACCAGCGGCGAATCGCCCACGCGACCCGGCAGCTTGAAGGCGATCCCGCCGGTAGAGGTAGCCGCTGCAATATTGCCAAACTGATCCATGGCCACTGCGCCCACCGTATCATGCCCGATCAGCGCCAGCTTGCGCGCCCGCAGCGCCGCCTGCTGAAATTCCCGATAGCGTGCCACTTCACGCGGAACCGTCAGTTCTGCCTGGCTGCACAGGCGCAGGCCAATCCGGGCAGCATACTGGCGAGCGCCCTCCCCCACCAGAATATTGTGCCCGGATTCCTCCATGATCCTCCGGGCCAGTGTCACGGGGTTGGCAATCCCACGTACCGCTGCCACTGCGCCCAGCCGCAACTGCGCACCATCCATGATCATGGCATCTAGCTCGATCTCACCCTCAGAGTTGAGCACGCTGCCAACGCCGGCGTCAAAGGTCGGGTTGTCCTCCATCTCGCGGACGGCGGCTTCCACCGCATCAAGCGCCGACTGTCCCCGTTCCAATAACCGCCAGCCAGTTTCAAACGCCACACGGCAGCCAGCCAGATAATCCTGATGTTCCGCCGGTGGGATATCCCCGGCACCGCCATGCACAATCAATGCGGGAACAGGCATACTCTCCTCGCCTTTCAGACCGCCCATACCTCAATATCAACCCAGTTAGTCAGCAGACGGTCATTTTACCACACCTCCAGGGGAGGGTTGCAGAGCGCGCCCGCGCGGCTATACAATCCGTACATGTCAGTATCGCACCGGGTTGCGCGATTTATGCACCAGATAGCCACCAGACAGCCCGCAGCAGCCTACCTCTGGCGTCCCTGGATGATCTGCCTGCTGGCAGCGCTGCTGTATCTGATTGCTGTCTTCCTTATTCACGACTCCAATGCTCTGACCTTTGTCACACTGGGCACCCGCTTCGCCGAACATGACCCCACCGGCGCCGAAGGGTACGATGGTCAATTCACCTACTTCATCGCCCGTGATGGCTGGGACGCAGCGCCCCTGCTGGACGTGCCAGCATATCGCCTTCAGCGCATCCTTCTCCCGGCGCTGGCCGCTGTGCTGTCCTTCGGCAATGCTGATCTGCTGCCTTGGCTGCTGCCCGCACTGAATCTTGCAGCGTTGATTGCGGGAGTCTACCTGCTGGAATCACTGCTGATTGCTCGCGGGGTGAGTCGCTGGTATGCGCTCATCTACGGGCTTTTCCCCGGCATCCTGATGGCGATACGTCTCAGCCTCAGTGAACCGTGGGCCTACGGGCTGGTACTGCTCGCCATCTGGCTCCGTGAAAACGGCCGCTTCTGGTTAGCGGCGGTCGCCTGTGCGCTGGCAACGCTGGCTAAGGAAACTGCCCTGATCTTTGCTGCCGGAATCGTTCTCTGGGAGCTGGCTTCGCGGCGCTGGCTAGCGGGCCTCACATTCGGACTACTTGCTATTCTGCCATTCGTGGCATGGCAGGCAGTGCTAACCGTCCGCCTCGGTACTCCCGGTCTTGGCTCTGGCGGAGACCTGGCCACACCCTTTGAGGCCATTCCTTTCAACGGCTTTCTGCGCATCTACACGGACACTGGCAACCTGCGCGTATTCGCCGCGTTCGCTCTGCTTCTGCTGCCAACGGCCATCGGGCCGACGCTATGGGCTATCTGGCGCACCCTGCACGACCTTGCCCGCGGAAAGCAGGCGCTTGAGGTCTTCCTGCTCCTGGCGAATGCTGCGGTATTGCCCTTTGTACCCTTCAGTACTTACCGGGAACCATTGGGCATGGTGCGTATGCTGGTGGGGCTGGTCGTCGCAGTGTTGCTGTATGGCGCCTGGCAGCGTAACAGGCGGGTCCTGCGCTACAGCAGTCTGTGGCTTGCGCTGCTGGCTCTGGCCGTGGTCAGCGGTTGAAGTGCATCGGTCACTGCCCGGCGAAGCTGAGCATCCGACCAATGGTGCGGATCGCGATCTGCAGGTCCAGCAGCAGCGAGCGGTGCCGGATGTAGTACAGATCGTATTGCAGCTTGATCAGGTGGTCTTCCAAAGAATTGGCATACGCGTAACGCACCTGCGCCCAGCCGGTAATTCCCGGCTGTACAGCCAGCCTAGTCCGATAAAATGGGATTTCCCGCGTCAGCGCGTCGATGAATTCCGGGCGTTCCGGGCGTGGACCGATCATGCTCATCTCGCCGCGCAGCACGTTCCACAGCTGCGGAACCTCGTCCAACCGGCTGCGACGCAAGAAACGCCCGACCCGCGTGATCCGGGGATCATTCCTGGCGGCAAACACAGCGCCAGTCTCTTGTTCGGCATTGGGAACCATAGAGCGTAGCTTGATCACCTTGAAGCGGCGTCCACCCCGCCCAACCCGCTCCTGCCGGAAAAAGATTGGACCAGGCGAATCCAGCCGCATGGCGGGAACCAGCACAAGAAAGATCGGGACAAACAGAGCCAGCCCGCTCAGCGCCATAACGATATCAAGCAGCCGCTTCAATACTGGATAAGGGTCAAAAATTGAGGCCGTCTCGATCGGCAGGACAATGGCCCAGTCCTTGCCCACGTACTGCACCGGAACTCGTCCAGTCAGCCGCTCATACAGGATCGCCATGGGAACAATGGAAATCCCCTGCTGGTAGCAATCCATGACGCCCTGAAATAGATCGCCACTCAGTTCGCATGGCGTAGCGATAATCAGTTCCGTCACATCATAACGGCGGGCCAGGGCCAGTACCTCACTGCCGCTACCCAGCACTGGCACACCGGCCACCAATCGCCCCTGATCCTGATCCCCGCTGACGATTCCGATGACCTGATACTGGCCGGGGGCATAAGCCTCGATTGCCTCGATGATGGTCGTAGCGCCCCAATCCGCGCCAACCACCAGGGCGCGGCGCTTTTCGCTGGCCCAACCCATCAGGTATGGACGCCATAACCGCCACACGGCGATCAGCACAAACGAGGCCGCACCATAATACAGGATGAACAGGCGTGGCAAAGCATCACGGGGCGATAGGAAGAAGATGATCAGGTAGACAACCAGCAGTTGCAGGGTAACCGCCAGCAGGCGATTCAGAGTCGCGATATGGCTTGAAGCCAGTTGAAGATCATACAGATCGTTGGCAGAAGCCAGCAGTAACCACAGTGCGGGCAGGATCACCAGCCAGTGTGACTCTTCCAGAATGAAGGCCAGTGTGTATGGGCGGCGGCGATCGACCAGCGACCAGACAAACAGCGCGATCAACACTGCGGCCACCGTCGCCGCCACATCCCCCGCCCGCAGGAGCAACCGCCGCTCTGAGATTCGAAACTGCGGGCGGCGTCTTCTGGATGGCCTCGGTTCGAAGAACATAGCCACCTCAGCTATCCATCCGCTACCCGGCGCTGCCGCTCATTCTAGCATCACTGTTGTCCGGACGCGCTAACCTGGCTATCCGTACACGATCACGCCCCCAGAGCGCCAGACAGGCTGCCATCGACCCTCCGGAAATCAGCACACCCGTGGCAAAGGCCTGCTCGCCAAATGGCTCCTGGGTCACATACGCGTTCTTGCCCAATACAACAACGCTATCGCCAGCGTACCTGGCCTCTACGGCGCTGACCGCCTCGGCATAGGTCTGCGTCACAAGAGGCTCAAAGTTGTTGAACATTGGCTGGCGGTCAAGCAGATTCAGGTTAGGCAGGGATGCCGCCCGTAGCTCTGGCCAGCGCTCTACGGCCCGCCGGTAGTCCCGGAAATCAAAGAATTCCTCATACATCAGCCGCTGCTGCAGCGCCTGCGGCATGTACAGCATCGGTGCGTCAACAGCAGCCGGGCGTGGCGCAAAGAACTCGGCGGGTACAGTCGGATTCAGGCCGCGAAAGGCCCAGAAGAGATCCGCCGCGATGAAGATCAGCACCGTCATTTCCCACAACGCGCCACACCTGGACGACTTCTCAATCGGGCGTAGCAGGGCCAGAACCGCGCAACCTGCGCTCACAGTTCCCAGCCCGATCACCGCCCGGCCCATTACCTGCAACGGGGAATCAACCGGCACCAGCCAGCGTACAGCGATCCCGCCCATCACAATCATGGCGCATCCCGCCGCTAGAAACAGGCGGTTCCAGAACACGGGGCGCGGTCCGCGCCCCCAGGAATAACTTACCCCCATGCCCGCCAGCAGGCTGGCCGGGAAAACAAACAGAATCAACCACCGCACCGGCCCCTGAAAAGCCTGAAACGTGGGCACATACCGGTACAGCAATGGGAACAGAAAGCCGTTCCTGCCCAGCGCAATCAGAAAGGCCACGATTGCCATCCCCGTCCAGAAGGGTACATCCCGCCTGAGCCATCCACCTTCCGGGATTGCCTGTCGGCTAACCCGCCAACCGACCGCGCTCAGTGCTGCCACCAGCGGTAACAGGCCCATGTACGCCGCATCCTCAAAGTACGCGCCTTCGGTCAGGTAACTGCCATCCGCCGGTGTACCGTACAGGTTGGGCGCCAATAGCGTCAGCGCACGTTCCACTGCGTAGCTGAAATTGGTCGTCCACTCGTAATGCAGTCCGTCGGCGCGCACCGATCGGGCATACAGTTCTGCTGTCGGGAAAAGTTGTGCCGCTGCCAGGCCGAAGCCTAGCAGTAACCCTCCGGCCACTCTGGCCCACAGCCGCCAGCGATCTTTCCGCTGAAGGCGCCCGCCTATCCAGACGACATAGCCTGCCAGACCCAATAGCGTGTAATAGGTCGTTTGGGCGTGACCGGCCAGCAGTTGCAGCGCCGCAATGAGCGCAAGGCCAGCAACACGGCCCGCCCCACCATCCCTTGCCCTGTCCGCCGCCCAGAATAGCCACGGCAACCAGGCCGCAGCCGCTACCGTCGGAAATGAACCTAGTCGAGCAACCAAATATCCGCTAAGGGAAAACGCCAGGGCGCTGACGGCTCGTCCAAAGTCTGGCATGCCCAGGCGTCCGGTGAAACGCCAGACCCCTGCCGCAGCCCATACAATATGGGCGACTGCCAGCAGGTTCATTGCCGTGACATCGGGGAGAATCAAATGCAGCCAGTTCGGGGGGTAAAGGACCGCGGTTTGGTAGTTAGCCAGCAATGGCGCACCACCGCCATTATAAGGGTTCCACAGCGGCAGGTGTCCGGCCCGCAACTCCGCAAAGGCGTAAGCCCGCCAGGGATAGAACTGAAGGGTTGGCAATCCCCAGAAGAGCGTCTCGCCAGCCAGCAGTGGCCACAACCATCCCAGCAGAACCACCCCCAGCAGGCCAAACAACATCCAGGCATGCCAGCGAGCAGCCATAGCCTACCGCCTAGCGGGGCAGTTCGTACAGCGTTACAGCACCAAAATCAAGGATACGGCTGCCCATGGTTCCCAGGCTGCTATAACATGGTTCGCGTCCATCCTCCTGGTTATCCAGAGCGCGTTCCTGCGGTCCCACCACAATATAACGTACGCTGTACCCATCCCTTTCTTGTGTGGGCCAGTAGCACGCATGACCGCTGAACCAGTCTTCCACCTGAGTGTAGCGGGCAGCGCTGCGGAGCGTTTCGAACGGGTGGCCGTAGACGACACGCTTATCAGCGTAGGCCGGGATCCACAGGCCGACGTTTGGGCTGCTCAACACCACATCTTCAGCAGAACCATTGTGACGCAACCAGACCATCACATCCCAGTAGTCACGTTCTAAAAGCAGGCGCTGGCCAAGACCGGCCTGCGGGTTGACAATGCCAAATAGCGGAACGCCCAGCGTTATCACATGGGTGGGAATCACCGCCAGCACCAGCGCTATCGGGATCACGGTGCGCCCTCTGCCACTGTAACGCACGAGCCAGTAATCCTCCAGCGAGCGCACAGCAAAAAAGACCAGCGGGATCACCAAGCCAATCATGAAGCGCCGTTGATGGTTGAAGGGGATGAAAACAGCCACTAGATTCACGACCAGCCACAACAGCATCAACTGGTCGCCATCTTCCTCAAAGCGGCGAACTGCCCGCGCCAATCCAGGCAGGGCAACAATCGGCAACAATCCGTACCCCAGCAAGATCAGCAACGGATGCGCTGTCAGATTGTGGATCTGGGCGTTCCAGATTTGCACGGCTGGGTTGTAGGTCAGCACCAGTACCAGATACACCGCCACCAGCGCCGCCGGCAGAAACAACATAGCCGTCCACCGCAATTCTAGCACCGGGATGGTCCGACGCCGTGCGGCAGTGATCACCAGGTACAGCACCAGTGTGCTCCCCAACGGCACCAGCGCATGAGGCATCACCAGCGCCAGCACCAGTGCCAGCACAAAGATTGTCAGGCCACCATTAGCGACGGCCGGCTCTTCCCGAAAGTCAATCCGGAAGACCTTAACATAGCTGGCTGCCAGCAACGCCAGGCAACCGATCGCCAGTGGAAAGTGGGGGTTTGCATAAGCAGCATACAGGGGATAGGCCTCAGGAACCGTCAAATCCGGTAGGGCGCTGGCTTCAACGTTGAACAACAGGGCTATCCAGCCCAGACCTGAAGCCAGGGAAGCCAGTCCGAAGAACAGCCGCCGTGGTCGCTCCCGTGTCCAGATCGTCGCCCCCAGCTGGTAAAGCGTGCTGAACATGAACAGCGTAGCAACCACCCGCGCCAGATGAAACACCACCAGATTCGAAACGCCGATCAGGTGCGCAACGTGCCCCAGCAGGATATAGAACAGATATACCGCTGCACCAGCGTGGGCTTCAGGCGTATGGGTCAGGTGGAATATCCATTCCCCCTGGATGCCCAGCCCGATCTTGGCCAGGTAAGTTGCGCCATCCAGCGGATTGGCCAGAATGCCCATAAACTGCCAGTCAGCGGCCCTGGCGTTAGCCGCCAGCGCCCAGGCATATGGCAGCAGGGTCAGCGCGGTCAATACCCCGCCGACCGTAAACACCCAGCGCCATTCCTTTGGCGTGATCTCAGTTGCTCCCCAGCTTTGCATCATGGCGCCCTTAATCCCCGTTTGCACTTGATCATGGCATGGGTATAATGCGAGCCAGTAGATAGCCTCTCATATTCTATAATGATGTCCCGCTCCCGGATACCGGACCATGAACCAGGCGCAGGCCCTGTATCAGCTACAGAACATTGACCTCAGCATCAGTGAATACAAAGCCCGACTGGCTGAGATCGAACGACTGCTTGCTGAGCATACACGCGTTCCAGCAGCGGAGCAAACCCTGCACCAGGCGGAAGAAGCCCTGACTTCCTCGCGAGTCAGGGTGCGCGACCTGGAACTTGAACTAAAGGGGCTGGCTAGCAAGAGCGCCGCTACAGAGGAAACGCTCTACAGCGGCAGAGTCACCAACCCCAAGGAACTGCAGGACCTGCAGGAAGAAGTGGCTTCGCTAAGGCGCCGGCACAACCGGCTGGAGGATTCACTCCTCGAAGCCATGATCGAGACTGAATCAGCTCAGGAACGCTTCCAGCAGGCCGCCGCTGACCTGGCCGAGGCTCGCGCGGAAGCTGATGCGTCCCGGCAGGCGCTGACGGCTGAGTTTGAGCAGATCCAGCAGGCGCTCGAACCACTTCGCCAGCAACGATCAGAGCTCTTGCGCCTGATTGATGCAGCCAACCTGGAACTGTACAAGAAGCTGTACAGCAACAAACACGGGCAGGCAGTGGCTCCTGTGGAGGATGGCGCATGTCGCGCCTGCGGCGTCAGCCAGACCTCGGCAACCGTCCAGCTGGTGCGCCAGGGATACAAACTGGTTCGTTGCAATAATTGCGGGCGTATCCTGGTCATGCCGTAGCCCGAAGGGGGAAAGCATGTCCGAATTCCGGTTTGACCCGATCTCCTTTCTGATCGGCTTTGTTAGCAGTGCGATTCTGGCCGCTGCCGTCTACCGCTTCCGCAACACTATCGGTCGTCTGCGGCGCCAGGCCAGCGCCGGCGCGGAAAGCGCTCGCCGCTTTGCCACACGCACCGCTGATGCCCGCTACCAGATTGATCTGGGCCGCTACTGCCAGCGTTACCATATCGCCGGTCGTCTGGTCAAACTGAGCGACATCCTGATCGAGCCGCGCTTCATCCCCGGCGTCGAGCCTTATGACACGTCTGGGGAACACCGTATGCGCAATCCTTTCCATGTCTTGCCGCTGATTCACCGCTTCCCGGCGGCGTACGCACCCTTCAATATCCGCACCATCGGCATCCCGGACCTGGGAGCGGGAGATCGCCACTTGGCGCTGCTTGGGCAGCCAGGCAGCGGGCGAAGCGCCGCCCTGGCGGCCATCGCCCTCTGGTCACTCGGTGACCTACAGTTCGAACACGCCGTCGATCCCCTGCAGGCCAGCCTGGAGCAGGAAGAAGCTCGTCTGGAGAAAAAGGTTCGCGATGCGCGGCAGGCCGAACGCAGCCAGATTCAGGCCCGCGCACTGGAGAGAATCGCCCGCGCTCAGGAAGAAGCCCGCGCTACCCTGACCACCAGCGAATCTCGCCCAGACGCGGTAGACCTACGCCGGCTGATGCCCATTCTGGTGCATCTGGGCGATGTCGTCATTGATCCAGCTTCACAGGCGCGCCTTGATCCGGCAGAGCCACTGGTTCAGGCCATGCAGCACAACCTGCGCCGCCTGACCGCCCTCACTACTCCGCGCTATATCTACAACCGTCTGAGCGTCGGCCAGGCCCTGGTGCTACTCGACGGTCTGGATGACTTGCCCGTGGCAGAACAACAGGCCAAACTCGCCTGGCTTGGCCGTTTCCTCAAAGCGTATCCAGACTGCGTTGTTATTGTTGCTGGCCCGGCAACCGGTTTTCACCCCCTGCAGGAGCTGGGGTTGACACCTATCTTCCTCCGGCCCTGGATGAACGCAGACATTCAGCGGTACGCGGAAAAGTGGGCTACAGCCTGGCCGCGCATCGCCAAGGCCCGTCGCCGCGCCATGCCGCCGTTGGACGAGCGGGCGATCCGTATCGTTACTACGAACGCCCGCGCACTTACACCGCTTGATCTGACTGGCCGCATCCTGGCTACCTATCACCAGAACAGCGAGGATGCCGGGAATCTCACGCGCTGGGACTGGTACAATCACCTGGTAACCAGCAATTTCCGCCTGAAGGAATTTGAAAACAATCGTGACCTAGCTGACGCGGTCCTCTACGCTGTGGCATTGCTGGCAGCCCAGATACTGACCAATGGCCCGCTGTCCGTTGAACAATTGCGCAAGGCTGCGGATGAAGCGCTGCGTGCAGCGGGCAAAGCTGAAGGCAGCCCCTCTGCCCGCCCACCACTCGATCCCGAACGCTTCCTCCGCCTGCTTGTAGTGGATTCCGGACTGCTCATTCAGCGTGTAGGCGGCCAGTTCGACTTTGCCCACCCGGTGCTCCGGGCTTTTCTGGCCAGCGTGACGCTGCTCGCGAGCGATAGCCAGCCGGCGCTGCAGGACGTCGTCACTGATCCGGTCTGGCAGACCGCCCTACCGTTCGCTGCCGCCAAGGCGCCTACAGAAGTCATGAACCGCGCCGTGGTCAGGAAGCTTTCGCAGCAACCCGATCTGCTCTTCCAGAATCTGTTTGATCTGGCCTGGTGGATGGCCGACGCACCAGCAGATGCGCCCTGGCGCGGCGAGGTATTCAAGCGCTTTGCCGCTGCGCTAATCACTCCTGCCCAGTTCCCTGTACTGCGTGAATGGACAATGGCTGCCCTGGTGACAACCCGCGACCGCAATGCTACGCTTATCCTGCGTCAGGCGCTGCATTCCCTGGACCCGCAGGTGCGCTGTCTGGGGTGTCTTGGCCTGGGCGCCTTTGGCGATTCCGAGGCCATCCGCGAGCTGCGCCCCATGATGGAGGATGAAGAGCTGGACGTACAGCTGGCGGCTTACCTGGCGCTGGCGGCTATCGGCACCGATCGGGCCATCGAGCTATTGACCGAGGGTCTCTACGATGGGCAGGAAAGCCTGCGACAGGCGATCGCCGAATCGCTGGCTGCTTTCCCGGTGCCCGGTTATGCCCTGCTGCATGAAGCGGTACGGTCCGAGGACATGCTGATGCGCCGCGCAGCCGTCTTTGGTCTGGCGCGCATTAACACACCCTGGGCGCTGACCGACCTGTACGAACGCATGCTGGAAGACGATCAGTGGTACGTGCGCAGTGCAGCCGAGCAGGCGCTTGGGCGCACGGCCATCGTTGGACCGACCGCGGCTACCGCCCACCCTCCGGTAGAAAAACTGGAATGGGTAAACGATTGGGTAGCCGAACAGAGTCAGCAGGCTGCCCCCGGCGAAGATGCACGCCACATGCTTATCACGATGCTCCGGACTGGCGGACAGGGCTACCGCGTTGCCTCAGCACGAACCCTGGGCAAGCTTGGCTACCTGCCTGCTCTCCCGGCGCTGTACCAGATCCTGGCTGATGAAGCCGAACTGATCCGGGCGGCTGGCTACGCAGCTCTGGCGGATCTTGAAGTTCAGCTCGCCAGTCCGCTGCCTGGTGTGTTGTAAGTTATTGTGACTATACGAATTATTCTGTTGATTCTGCCACTCCGGTGGCATTCGGCGGAAAGCACAGCACTTCCACCTGTGTGCGATTGAATGGATCGCCATCCCAGCGCAGCACATAAACGCCGTCAGTAGGGGCGACAAAGTCCAGTGGGCCGGCAATCTGGCGATCCGCAACCGCCAGAAACCTGGTTTCAGCAAGTGGTACACTCTCGGCGTCGCTCATTACATAGAGCTGTCGGGCGTCTCCTTCGCTGGGAAGCCTATGCTGGACAATGGCGCTCACCTGCGCCCCGGCGGGCGCGCTGAAGCGCACTTCCCGGCCAGATATCTCATCCCAGCGCAGTAGAACATCTTCACAGGCCAGTATTGTTGTTGCAGCAGATACCTGCGGCAGATCGCACGTCACGCCTGCCAGCAAATTGCCGCCTGCAGTTTCTGCAACAAATGTGTATACCCCCGCCCTGTCCGCGACATAATCGGCGACAAGAGCGGTTCCTGAGCCGTGCACCACGCTTTGGACCTCCCCGTTCGGCCCCTGAATCGCCAGGCCGGTCACGCTGGCGCCGCTGAAGCTGATCCGGATTGACTGCCCTGCCTCCAGAGCCACCAAAACGCGACTCTGGCCGTCCTCAACGGCAACCGGCACCTGCTGCGTCAGCGCCGCACAGCGTAGAGTCCCATCCGCGTTAGCTTCAGGAACCGGTTGTGCCTCGGCAGGAGGGGTGACAGAGCGTGGCAGCAGCCCCAGTAGCGCCTGCGCAATATCTGCCGTGACCAAGTTCAGCGCCGGCCCCGGTACGCCTGCTACCGTGCCTCCACTCATCGACACCCGGATCATCTGTCCGGCTTCCGCTCGCCGATTCACATCGGCGACTGCCAGCACAGCGTATCCTTCGATAGTCTGCACCGCCAGCACATCATCCGGGCTGGCCTGCACCAGCGCGGTGCCATCAAGTGTCAACGTCAGACCATTGATCCGCCACGACGCCTTGCCACCCTCGGATTGGAGCAACAGACCGCCACGAGGCGCACCAGCGCAGGCTGGCACAAGGAAGCTGGTCTGCAGGCGCGCGCCCTGAAAAGCCGGCGCGGGCAAACCGCCGTTCACCGCCCCACTGAGCGGATCGATCACCAGCATGGCGGCAGGATCGCAATCTGCTGGAGCAAGCTGGGCAAAAATCCAAACATCACGGTCTTCCCAGCGAACGCGCCACCACGATCCATCAGCCAGCCGCGCGGTGATGGGCACGGAAGCGCCCGGCGAGAGTTGCCCCAGAATCGCCGACTCAGTATTAGGTTCCTGCCGGATGTTCACTGTGCCAATCGAAACCGCATTGCAGACAGGCGCGACAGGCGGCCCTGGCTCATGGGTCAGCGATGCTTCGCCAAACAGCACCGCAGTCAGGCGCTCGCCTTCCGCCAGACCGGGCACATTCAGCACACTGATACCCGGCACTGGCTCTTCCGGTGTCGCCCCATGCGTTTCCACCCGCTCAATGTCCTCCAGCGGCAGTTCTGATCCGTTACCAGGCTGCTGCCCGGACGGCCCATAGACTTCAACCCGCCCTGCCGGACACAGCATACCCGGAGCCACACGGCCACAGGTGGCCGCACTCGCCACCATCTCTGCCGTATCCATCATGCAGCTTTCATCCCCCTGGGCATCCGCCACAGGAAACTGCACCACCCCGGACCACAGCAAGCCTGAGCACAATAGCCATGCCAGTGCAAAAACACGCGCTCGACCAGTCATCAGCAAACCTCGCACTACTGGCCACAGGATGCCAGCCGCATGGGGCAGTCCCGGCCCATGGCCAAACGTATCAACTACTCAACCCTGATCAGGGGAAACGCCCACCGCAGTAGCCAGCGGTGTAGCCGTCACCTGAATGGCCTCCGCCGGGCAATAAACCACCTGCCGGTAATCGCTGTGATACACATACGTGGTTTCGCCGGCCTGCAGCACAATGCGATAGCCAGACACAGGCGTCGGAGGCACCTGCTCATCGCTCAGGAGACAGCCTAGCCGGGCATCTGGCCAGTCAACCGGATAGGCGTCCACCACAAATATCCGACGCACTGGCAGATCCAGCCGTCGGGCTAAGTGGGCGCGCGCCAGTTCCACCAGCGCCTGCACCTGCGTATCAAGAATGATCAGGTCACCTGCTGGCGCTGACTCCTCAACCGGGCATAATACAAACCTCGCTCTGCTGTCCGTATGGTAGATGTATCGCGTACTTCCGATCAGCAGGCTGATCCGGTAACCGGGCAACGATTCGCCGTCTACCTGATCGACCGGCTGACACTCCAGCTGGCCACCCGGCCACGAGACAGCTTCGACCATCCACACATCAATCTCATCAGTCGCCACACCCTCATGCTCAGCCAGGTCAGCAACTACCAGCCCTACCATATTTCGAGCCGTTTCAACCCCTGCCGCCCCTGCCGGTGTCGGCGTCAGAGGTGGGGATATTGGGGTTGAGGTTACTGCCGGAGCCAGCGTTGGCGATGGCGTCAACGTATCAGTAGAGCGGATCAGCGCCTGGGTGGGCTGCTGCAGGCCTGGCCCGGTCTCACCGCAGCCAGCCAGCAGCACGATCGCCGCAACCACCCAGGCAATGCGCTTCATAAAACTAACTCTCGCGATCGGCCAGGCGTTCATCGAGCACAGCAGGATCAAGGCCATCCACGCTCACCAGTTTGTCCCGACCTTTAAAACCGGCCACGATCTGGATGGCCCCCGGCGCAACCTGCAACCACCGGGCCAGAAATGCTATCAGTTCCTGGTTGACCAGATCAGGGTCAGCGGGCGAGGAAGTCAACCGAATCCTGAGCGCCCCACCCTCATGTACACCAGCGATCTCGGCGCGCTCCGCCCTGGTGATCACATGCACCGCAAAAGCGGCTCCGCCAACACCATCCCGGATTTCGAACTTCCGCCTGGTCATGAGCAGCCATCCTTTCTACAGCGCGGCGACGATAACCTGTGTCACCAGCTGGACAAGAATCATGGCGATCACCGGGCTGAAGTCCAACCCCATCGTCTGCGGAAGCACCTGGCGGATCGGTTGTAGCACCGGCTCTGTGAGCTGGAGCAATACCTGCACCACCGGATGATACGGATTGATCTGCACCCAGCTCATCAGCACGCGAGCCAGCAAAACAAACTGATACAGCCGTCCGAGCATCAGGATAAACTCAGCCATGACATTGCACCTCATAACCGCGGGCCGAAGATAGCCCGACCAATCCGCACAATCGTCGCGCCTTCACTGATCGCCACCGGATAATCATCCGTCATCCCCATACTGAGTTGCGACCAGTCGACCTGTGGGAACGACTCCGCCAGGGCATCACGCAGGCGGCGCAACCCCGCAAAGATCGGACGCGCCTGTTCCGCATCCGTCACAATGGGCGCCATGGTCATCAGTCCACGCACCCGGATTCCAGGCAAGGTCTGAATCTGGCGCACATCTTCCCATAGCGCCTGGCGCAGCGTCGCGCTCCCCTCCCAGCCAGCCACCGGCCAGCCATACTTGCTGGCTTCGCCGCTGGTATTCATCTCCAGCAGAATGTCCAGCGTCTCACCCGCATCCTGAGCCAGCCGCGAGAGTTTAGACGCCAGCCGCAGGGAATCCACCGAATGGATCAGGACGAATCGCGACAGCACCAGCCGCGCTTTGCGGCTTTGAATGTGGCCGATCATGTGCCAGCGCACTGGCGCAACTGGCAGCTTTGCGCTGACAGCAGTGATCTTCTCCACCGCCTCTTCCGGGCGGTTCTCGCCGAAATCAGTCTGCCCGGCCCGCCAGGCAGCCACCACCAGATCAGGCGGCTGTGTCTTGCTGACCGCCACCAGTGTCACCGTCTCCGGCGAACGGCCCGCTGCCTGGCACGCCGCCGCAATCTGCTCGCGCACGAACCGTAGACGTTCGTCAAGCTCCTGTGCTTTCAGGATCACGGCTCGCCATCCCCTAGGCGCCCGGCAGGGCGATCACCACACCAAATCGACCCGTGCGGCCCTGCTCCGCCCGATGAGAATAGAATTCATGCGTCTGCGTCGCCGTACAGAGTCCGGCGACCTCCACCTGGCGCACACCAACCGCATTGAGCGCCCGGCGGTTGGCCGCCCACAGATCGAGATACGCCTCGCCATCCTCCCGGCGCCGGATCAGGCCATCGCTCTCCCCGAACGCCCACTGCACGGCGTTCACTACGTCCTCGCCGACACGGTACTGCTCCGGCCCGATGCTTGGCCCGATCCCCGCCTGAATATCCTCCGGCTGGCACCCATACCGCTGGATCATCGCTTCCACGATGCTCTGAGCAACGCCTGCGACCGTACCGCGCCAGCCAGCATGAGCCAGGCCAATCACCTGTTTGACCGGATCGTAGAGCAAAATCGGCACACAATCCGCAAAGCGCATGGTCAACACCGCGCCGGGGCGATCGGTGATCAGGCCATCCGCTTTACCCAGGATACCCCCAGCGCAGGACAAGTCTTCGACAGCGATGACCTCCCGACCATGCACCTGCCACACCGTGCAGAAGTGGCGCTCATCCAGCCCCAGAGCCGCTGCCATCAGCGCCTTGTTCCTGGCAACCGCCTGCGGATCGTCGCCGACGGTGCTGCCCACATTGAGCGACGCCCACGGTGCAACGCTGACACCACCCAGCCGCGTGAAAACGCCATGCACCGGCGCTTGCGCGCTGCCAGCCCATTGCTCGAACTGGTAATAGACCGGCCCATCAGTGACGATACGCCGCACTGTCGTGTCCTCGCCTCCGGAACATCCAGCCAGCAGACAGGGCGATTATAGCGTGTGCCGCATGGAGTTGCTGCATCCCGCATTCTCTCAAGGCAAATGCGACTCAGCGAAACGAGCGGGCGTGAGCATGTCGAGTGAGAGATGCGGGCGCCGGTGGTGATAGTAGTCGAGGAAAGCATTGGCGCACTGCTGGGCCAGCTCCAAT
>JABLXG010000021.1 GCA_013178165.1 Anaerolineae bacterium | reverse complement strand
GACTGAGTCGGAGTATCTGAGTCTGCCATTTGCCGACGATCTCAAGTACCAGCTGCCGCAACTGCTGTGCTTTGCCACGTTTTGCACCAGTCTGGTGCGTTATGGCGACCCGCTTGGCGGCGAGATCGGTATTGATGGTAGCGTAAGTACCGGTTACCGCGGTCTGGATTCACCGGGTCGCAACCTGCAGGAGTTGCCCTACAGCCACGTCCGCCTGCTGTTCAACCAGCACTTCCCGGAACATTACCAGGCTGAATTGCGCATTGAGATCTGCCCGAACGCGGGCAACTACAACAACTGCGAGCCGGTGCTGCGCCTGATCGAGAACGGCCAGGTTGTCCGGCCCGTGCGCGTGGAGAACGGCTATCCGGTCTGGCGGCTGCACTACAACCTGCACGATCCGGCCCGGCTGGAGAGCCGTCACTACTTCGTCCGGGGATTATGGGTTTCTATGCCCTGAACATTCCCACGTGACCAGACAAAACCGCCGCCAGGAGCTTCATGGCGGCGGTTTGTGTTCTGGTCAGAGGACTGTTCAGCGGGGTCAGGCAGGCGACAGATCAGATGTCGTCCTCCTCGTCATAGCCCCCATCCAACTCATCAAGGTCTTCGTATTCGAGTTCATCCTCAGCAGTATAGCGATCGTCAGCTTCGGTGACGCTGTCAGGGACGAGACGGCTCCCGGCTGGCGAATCGGCGTCATCCGCTTCCTCGTTCTCTTCAAGGTCAACGTCGTCATCAGAGTAGCCGATGACCTTGCGCGGCTTGCTGCCGCTCTGGGCCGGGCCGACCACGCCGCGCTCTTCCATGACGTCGATCAAGCGGGCGGCACGGGTATAACCGATGCGCAACTGGCGCTGCAACAGCGACACAGAGGCTTTCTTCAGGCGGCGGACAACCTCCACGGCCTGATCGTACATGTCATCAATGTCATCGGCGTTGCGGGGGCGCGCACCAGCGGTCGAGACATCAACCTCCCAGAAGGCGGCTGAAGACGGGTGACTGGCCAGGGGGGTGTGGCTCTCGCGCTGTGGGGAAGACCGCGCGGGCGGGTTTTCCCGTTCAGGCGTGGCGAAGGTCGCGCTGGTGATGCGCGGCGCTGGTGCGGGACGCCCGGCAGGCTCGGCGGTGCTCTCCGGGGTGCGGATACCCTTCCAGTGGTTGACCAGGCGAGTCAGCTCCGCATCGGAGACAAAGACGCCCTGCAGGCGGACGGGCGCGGCAGCATCCGGGGCCTGGAACAGCATATCGCCGCGACCCAGCAGGCGTTCCGCGCCAGGCTGATCCAGGATCACACGGCTATCTACCGACGAAGCGACGGCAAAAGCGATTCGCGCCGGGAAGTTGGCCTTGATCAGACCGGTGACAACATCGACTGAAGGCCGCTGGGTGCTGATGATCAGGTGGATGCCGGTGGCGCGCGACATCTGCGCCAGGCGGGTCAGGACGCGCTCAGTTTCGTCAGGGGCCAGCATCATCAGATCAGCCAGTTCGTCTACGATGACCACCAGGTACGGCAGGCGCTTTTCACCCGGCTTGAGCATCTTGTTATAGGCGACAATATTGCGCGCCCCGCGCTCGTTGAACTTGCGGTAGCGGTCATCCATCTCCCGCGTGACCCATTTGAGCACACCGACGATGCGCTCCAGTTCGACCACGACCGGGGCGACCAGGTGGGGGATGCCGTTGTAGCCGGTCAGTTCGACACGCTTGGGGTCCACCATGATCATACGCAGGTCGTCAGGGGTGTTCTGGAAGAGCAGGCAGGCAATGATGGCGTTGACGCAAACTGACTTGCCGGAGCCGGTGGTCCCCGCGATCAGCAGGTGCGGCATAGCCGTCAGATCGGCGGCGACGGGCGTGCCGTCGACGCTCTGGCCCAGGCCAATGCGCAGCGTGGAATCGATCCGGTTGAGTTCCTGGCTCTCCATAATGTCGCGCAGGCTGACCAGCGACGTTTCGGAATTGGGTACCTCGATCCCGACGAACCCTTTGCCGGGCACGGGCGCTTCAATACGGATCGAGCGCGCCGCCAACGAAAGCGCCAGATCGTCCGCCAGGCGGGCGATGGCCTGCACCTTGACGCGGGTGCGCCTGCCGCCACGCGACTCAATGTAATCCGGCTCCACGCCAAACTGGGTGATGACCGGGCCGGGATTGACTTCGACGACCTTGCCCGGTGCACCGAAACTGGCCAGCGTATCTTCGATGATCCGGGCACGTTCCAGCAAGACCTCGTCGTTGATGTGCTGCTCAGTGGCCGGGTCGAGAATCTGGCGGAAGTCGGGCAACTGCCACGCGGTGGTTCGAGGCGGATCGGGCAATTTCGTGCTGTGTTCCAGGTCGTCGGGTGGGGCTGGCCTGGACATGGTGACGGGCTGGCGAGCCGGGGCAACAGACGGCGGTGAAGGACGTACCGCCGGAGGCACCGGACGCTGAGCAAAGCTGGCTGTTGAGCGTGGTGCTGGCAGGGTGGACGCGGGCGATTCGGTGGCGGCTGGCGGCGCTGGCGTCACCGCCTCAACAGGGTCATCGATCTCGATCACCGGCAAATCGCCATCAGTTGGCAGGAGATCGGTATCGGGCAAGTCTTCGTAGTCAGGTGCATCCTCTACCGACTCGTCCGGCTCTTCACTGGCCGGCGACTTGTTGCCTGGTATGGAGGTGATTCGCTCAAATGCAAGCCTGGCATCGCTGGACGGACGCAGTGGGCGGAGTACTCGCCGGGCGGCGCTGCGCGGTTGAGCCGGGGGCAAATCCTCAACAGGCGATGCATCATCATGAGCATCGGCTGGCTGGCCCGTCTGTTCTTCCTTGGTATGTGGCTCCGGAGAGGAAACGGTCGCGGTAGCCGGTTCGGCCTTGGAGGGATGCCCGCTGCCGGAATTGGCGCTGGCAACGCCGCTCTCGTCAGCAGCCGGGCTATCTCCGCCGACAGGCCGAGGCGGGCTGACCGGCGGCACGCTCACTGCCGGACGTTCCACCGGCGGCGGGGCGATGACCCGCAGGCTCCGCGAGATATCTTGCGCGCTGGTCACAGGGCGTGGCAGTCTGACGGCGGGCGGCACTGCAGGTCTGGGTTCACTTTCGAGCGACGATGAGGCAGTATGGAGTGTCGCAGCAGGGGCATCGCCAATCTCATCCGGCGGGCTGTCAGCGAAGTTGCTGGCTGGCGAGCCAGAGCGACGGTCATACTGTGGCCGGCGGATACGCACCGGCCCCATGCCGTACTGTAGCGTTACTGGCTCTTCAGGTACAAGTTCTGCTGGCAGCGGGCCAGTCGCCGCAGTCGCACTGACGGGCCGCGCTGCTCTTGCCGTTCCGGAAGCAGAAGCGTCGACCGTTGCCAGATCACCGGGACGTCGCGGCTGTCCGCCGGTCCGGAGCGGCAGGCTTTCTGCCGCGGGCAGGGCGTGACGCGCTTCGCCGGCCTCCAGGATAGTCGCAGCCCCGCCGGGCAACTCGTCAAACTGCCCGGCCCTGGCCCGCAGGGGAGTAACCCATCTGGAGGAAGTCTGCCGGGCGCGCCGATTCTGGTAGCGCAGCACCGCATTGCGCCATGTCCGGCTGACGAAGCGAATGATTCCGGCCACGCTCAAATCGGTGGCCACGAGGATGCCGACGCCCCACCAGCCGACCAGGGCGATGAAGGTGCCGATATCCCCCAGACTGCGCATGAGCAGGAGGTAAATCTGGGCGCCGATCCAGCCGCCGCCATAGCCGAGCTGTGCCGCTTCTTCCGCCAGCGTTTGCAGCTGGTCGACGGTGAATACTGAGACGTTCAACAGGTGGACAAAGTGGAACGTGGTCAGGGCAGCCAGGTAGGTGATGCCCCAACCGACCATATGCACGTAGTCAATTTCCGGCACACTTTCCCCGAAGTGCCGCCAGACCAGCCAGATTCCGGTCGCAGCGAGGCTGAACGGCACCGCGATCCAGCCGATGCCCACCAGCTGGTAGACGATGCGCAGCAGGGTGCGGCTGAGATCGCCCTGATTGGCGCTGATGGCGCCAAAGAAGATGATCCCGGCCAGCACGATCATGGCCCAACCGGCCAGGTCCAGCTTGCGATCCAGGGACAACCCTTCGTTCTTGATGCGCGGGCGCTTGCTGGTCGAAGGCAGCGGGCGGGATTTCTTGAGTTCTTTGGGCGCGGAAGGCTGGCCTGACCGGCCCGCTTTTTTCTCGCCGCCAAGGCCAAAAGGCAACGAGAACTTGAAACGCCCTCCGCCTTCTTTGCGTCCGCTGCTCCCCTGTTTCTGGCTTCCGGGTGGCGAGCCGATCGTGCGCGTGACGCTGGCGCGGCTGCTGCCGGAGGAAGGGCGGTCGCCACCGGGGAGCTTGCGGCGCAGCGCCTTCAGCCCGCCGCTGAGGCGGTCGCCTAGGCCGGGGCCTGAGCCGGTCTTCTTGGGGGTGGGGGAGGGTTGTCTGGATGTCTCCTTGCCGCCTCCGAAGCGGTTGAACAAACCGCTGGGCTTGCTGCTGGTTGGCTCCTGGTCGCGCCGTCCGCCGGGCGGCGTGTAGCCGCTACCGCTGTAGCCTGCTGATCCACCGGGGCGATAGGAGGACGAGCCGCTGCTGTAGGACGACGATGAACGGGCGCTATCCTGGGAGCCGCCATACCCGCTGGCACTGTAGCGCGAGCTACTGCCGTAAGCATTCGCGCCACTCCCGTAAGCGCCGCTGCCATAGGTCGTCCTGCTGCGAGGCGAAGAATCCTGCTCTTCCGCTTCTTCCTCGTCGTCCAGGTAGGCATCCTCATCGACCTCGTCATCATCGCTGTGGTAAAACGGCGACGATGAACCAGGGGTGGAGCGGCCCGTGGCTGGATAGTCATCTTCATCCGACGAACGGATGTTCCAGAGTGGGGGGTGTTTGTCGCTCATGAACTTTGTCTATCAGTAAATCCTCAGACCTGCAAATCGGCTGACGGCGTCCCGGGAAGGCGGTGCGCAGAGCCGCCGGAAGTCCACTGGCCCTGCGAGGGATGGACAGTAACGTGAAACAACATATTCCATTTATACCACAGCCCTGCGTCTAGGGGAAGTGACGCAGGGCTGCTGGTAGAAAACCTGTTCGGGTGATTGGGGGCAGTCAGGCTTCCCGCAGGTGGATGTAGTCCAGTTTGCTGAGTTCACGCACCTGCTCGGCAGCGCGGTACGAAGAGCGCACTAACGGGCCGCTTTCTACCCACTTGAAACCCAGTTCGTAACCGATCTGCTTGAATCGGTCGAATTCTTCCGGGGTGTAGTAGCGCTCGATGGGTAGGTGCTCGCGGCTGGGCTGTAGATACTGGCCGATTGTCAGGATGCTAACTCCCCAGGAGACGAGGTCGCGCATCACCTCGACCACCTCGTCAAAGGTCTCGCCCAGCCCGACCATGATCCCGCTCTTGGTCAGGACCAGCGGGTCCATGGCGCGGGCGTTGCAGAGCGTCGCACGTGCCCACTCGTAGCGATCCTGTGGCTGAACCTTGCGGAACAAGCGCGGCACGGTTTCCACGTTGTGGTTGAGAATCTCCGGCTGGGTGTCCATGACGATCTTCAGGGCTTCTTCATTGCCCTTGAAGTCAGGGATGAGGACTTCAATGCTGCAGCCGGGGTGCACCTGGCGGATGCGGCGGATGACCATGGCGAAGATCGGCGCACCGCCGTCTTTGCGCTCATCCCGGTTGACACTGGTGATGACCACGTGGCGGAGGTTCATCCGGTGGACGGCCTCGGCGATACGGTTGGGTTCCTGCCAGTCAATGGCCGCCGGGCGCCCGGTTTTAATGTCGCAAAAGCCGCAGGAACGGGTACAGGTATCCCCCAGCATCAGGAAGGTTGATGTGCCCGCCCCCCAGCATTCCCCGATGTTCGGGCATAGCGCCTCTTCGCAGACGGTGTTCAGCGCCTTGCTGCGCATCAAATGGCGCACCATCTCGTAGTTTTCGCCGGAAGGCGCGCGCACCTTGATCCAGGGAGGGCGGCGCTTTGGCCGGGTTTCATCGTCTGCGGCGGGATCAGTGATGTTGTTGATGTCGATCTTGGAAGACACGCATTTCTCCCATGCAGATGTTACTGGTCACCGGAGGGCCGCCCGGCGGAATCGTTGGCTGCCTGTTCCAGCCGGTGCAACCAGCCGGGCAACAACTTGCGGGCGATGGCAAAGCCGATCGACAGCCCGACAATGGTGACCACGGAGGCAATGGCTACCATTATATCGAGTTTTTGCTGAACAACATTAGAAATAATGCCCGCGCCGAGGGCCGAGCCAACCATGACGCTAGGAATGCGCATCACACCGAGCAGGAGCAGGGTAAAGGGCAACGATACCCCAGCCGAACCGGCGACAAAATAGGCCACGTCGCCGGTCAGCATGTTGACAGCAACCAGCGACCAGGGCTGTCGCTTGATCAGTTTGACCAGGCGCCAGGGGGCATCCAGCAGGTTAGGAAAACGCCGGACGATCTCCTCCAGGCTCAGGCGGCGGACGATCAGGTAGATGATCAGCCCGCTGCCCGACGCTGAGAGGGTGGAGAGGAGGTTAGTCTCCCAGAAGCCGAAGGTCGCCCCGCCGATGATGTCCAGGGGCGCGCCCGGCAGCCACGGAACAAACATCTGGGCGCAGTACAGGCCGACATAGATCAGCACGCCCCAGGCTCCCGCTGCCTCAATACTGCTCTGCAGCCGTTGTTGATCGGCGATGGCCGGGGCCAGGATGAAGTACAGGGCGATGGAAACCGCTACATAGACGGCCATCGCGATAAGACGCCAGCGCACCTGTTGCGGTTGTTCAGGGGCTGGCTCAGGCGGTTGTACCGGTTTGACCATGGGATTCCCCGGCGGACGCGTGCATCCTGTGGATCAGCGCTGCGTCAGTCCAGTGTCAGGTGCGTTTTGTCGCAGTAAGGTGGGGTGTGCTTACAGCGACACAGCTTGACCCGCTGCTGGCGCTCGAAGGTGAACTCCAGAGGGCTGAAAAGCCCTTCCTTGCGGTGGGAGCCGTCACCTGATCCTGGGACTTGCCATAGCGGCAAAACCAGTCCGTTCCCGGCTGAAGCTCCAGTGCCACCGGTGTCTTGAAGCGGATTTCGGGTTTAGGCTCGGCCATCGATCTCTGCTCCATCCAGCGGCGCGGCTTCCTCCGAAGCCATGCCGGTGTAAAGAAGCGCTTCTAGCTTGCAAGCATAGCAGATTTAGCCCACCCTGTCATGGCTTTGGGGGGATTCGAGCAGGCAAGCCCGGCGGACCGGATGAATGGGACACCAGCAATGTAGCATGGTTGCACTTGGTGAATCGTGGCGATGGATGCGCCGGGGGCAGTTTGTCGCCCGTGTCACAATCGGTACAATTCGAGGTAGGTGGCCGCGTGCTGATGGCCGATGGTCGGTGATCGCGGCTCTGGCTGCTCTGCCCGGTGGGGCTGATGATGAATCCTTTTTCTGCTGATCTGTTGCGCTGGTTTCGCGCTAATGGGGTGGACCTCCCCTGGCGGCGTGTGCGCGATCCGTACACGGTCTGGGTTTCGGAGATTATGCTCCAGCAGACGCAGGTGCAGACCGTGATCGGCTACTTCGAGCGTTTTGTGGCACGTTTTCCTACAGTGGAGGCCCTGGCTGCCGCGCCGCTGGACGATGTGTTGAAGCTGTGGGAGGGGCTGGGCTACTACGGGCGGGCGCGCAGCCTGCATCGCGCCGCGCAGGAGGTGATGGCCCGCTGGGGCGGTGTATTGCCGCGCACGGCCCACGACCTGCAAACGCTGCCGGGGATTGGCCGCTATACCGCCGGTGCTATTGCCAGTCTGGCCTATGGTGAGGATGTGCCTGTCCTTGATGGGAATGTGATCCGCATTCTGACACGGTTGTACAATATCACTGATGATGTCGCGCAACCTGCCACGGTGGAGCGGTTGTGGCAACTGGCCGGGTCGCTGGTGCCGCCGGGAGAAGCCGGTCCGTACAACGAGGCATTGATGGAACTGGGCCGCGTGATCTGCCGGTCGCGCCGTCCTGTGTGTGGTCAGTGCCCGTTGCAACACCATTGTCAGGCTTACCGGGCTGGCGTACAGGATCAGCGTCCGGTAAAGAGCCGCCGCGCCGCGATCCCGCACTACAATGTGGCGGCAGGGGTCATCTCCGGGGTGGAGCAAGATCGCTTTCTGATCGCCCGGCGGCGGCCCGGCGGTCTGCTGGGTGGGTTGTGGGAGTTTCCCGGCGGCAAGCAGGAAGATGGTGAGACCCTGCCGGAAACGCTGGTGCGCGAACTGAAGGAAGAGCTGGGCATCATCGTGGAAGTAGGCGAGTTTCTGGTGCGGGTCCGGCACGCCTTCACACACTTCCGCATCACGCTCGACGCCTATCATTGCCGCCATATCGCCGGGGAACCGCGCCCGCTGGGGGTGGCGGATTTTGCCTGGGTGACGCTGGAGGAGATGGCTGATTATGCGTTTGGTAAGGCGGACCGGCAGATCATCGCCGCGCTGCAGGCGCAGGCCGGGCGGTTGCTGTGATGACCGGCTCATGGAAGGTAAAGCTGGATGAACGAACAGCGCCCAACGCTGGTGCTCTTTGACATCGACGGCACGCTGCTGGCCTCTGACAGCGCAGGTCGCGCCGCCTTTGAACTGGCGCTGGCCGAACTGTTCCATCTGTCACATGCGATGGACGGGATCAGCTTCGCCGGGTCGACGGATTGGCGTATTCTGGAACAGGTGTTGTTGCCGGCGGGCTATAGCCCGGCTGAGGTAGCGGCCAGTGTACCGGCATTCGCTGAGGCGCTGGCGCGCCATTTGCAGGCCATCATCCCCCGTTACCGGGTGCGAGCGCTGCCCGGTTCGCTGGCGCTGGTTGAAGCTCTGGCCGCTGATCCACGGGCGCGACTGGGCCTGGTGACCGGGAATATGGCGCTGTCGGTGCCGATCAAGTTGCGGGCGGCCGGGTTTGACCCGGCGCACTTCCCGGTTGGTGCCTATGGACACGAAGCCGTGGATCGGAATGCCCTGCCGCCGCTGGCATTGAGCCGGGCGCGGGCCTACTGGGGGCGGGACTTCCCGCCGGAGCGGATCGTGATTGTCGGGGATACCGCCAATGATGTCATCTGTGCGCGTTCGGTGAGGGGGCGGGCGCTGGCCGTATTGACCGGTCCGGCCAGCCGCGAGGAAGTGGCACGGGAAAAACCCTATGCGATCCTGGAGGATCTGGCCGATCGCCGGGCCGTAGAGGCGATCCTGTTCGGGGAGGGCGGAGATGGCTGACCAAGGGCAAAAACAGGAGGCCGCGCTGTGGCTGGAACGGGGCGTTGCTGCGCTGCGTGCTGGCGATGTCCGGCTGGCGCGGGAGTGCCTGGTCAGGGTCACTGAACTGGACCCTGGCAATGTGGATGCCTGGTTGTACCTGACAGCAACTACCCGCGATTTGCACAAACGCCGCCTGTTGCTGCAGAAGGCGCTGACTATCGCTCCGAACCATGCCCAGGCCCGGCAGGTGCTTGACCAGATCGACCGGCAGCTTGCCGCTCAGCAGCCAGCGCAACCACCGGCCGCTGCCAGCGCGCCGGCAGCCGGGCCTTCTATGGCCGTGGAGGAAGCGCCCGCTACAGGGACCGCTATCCCGTCTGACCGCTGCCCCAGCTGCGGTGCGGTGCTGCGCCCTGACGAGCGCACCGGCAACATGGTCTGTATTTTCTGCGGTTACGGGATGACCGAGGAACGCCTGCCCACCCTGGAGATCAACCGGGTTTATCCGGAGCGCCCCTGGCCTGATGGCCAGGCGGCCCGCCACTGTCTGACCTGCGAGGCGGTTAGTCTCCTGCCGGTTGGCATGCCGCCGGAGACGCCGTGCCCGATCTGCATGCAGAGCGTTTTCGAGGTGATCGAGGTCGGGACGCCGTTTCCTGATACCTATCTCCCGTTCCAGGTGGATGAAACGCGCGCAATGGCCGCCCTGGAAGCGGTGGAAGTCGGCGGTGTGCTGCGCCTGTTGCAGGGTAGGCGGGAGATCGCCCCGCTGCGACCGGTGTTGTTGCCCATCTGGCTGTTTGAGGGGCTGGGTGTCATCGAGACAAGCGGCGAGGCGGAAACGGAGACTCTCACCCAGTCCTTCACTGATCTGGTGGTCTATGGCGTCCGCCAGCTGGAAGTGCCGCTCCTGCAATTGCTGACGAGCGTCCCGTTGGCTAATGCGGAACCATGCCCGCTGGAGATCCGGGATGATACGCTCGTGTTCACGGTACTGCCGGGCGTCTCCCTGCCGGTGGCCGGGCAGGAAGCCCACGCCCGGATGCTCAACGCCCTGCGGCGCCGGGCGGCGGCTGGCCGTACCATGGTGCGCGATCTGTGGGTGCGCCAGATGATGCTGCCCGCCTGGATCACTGAAGTGCGGGTGGGTGGGCGGCAGTACGTCGGGCTGGTTAACGGTTATTCGGGCCGCGCCGCGCTGGGGGAACTGCTGCGGAGGGGGCGGCGCTGATCGCCGCTGGCTATGCGGGTTCTGCATCTTGTCCCCTATTATGCGCCGGCGTGGGGGTTTGGCGGTGTTGTACGGGCAGTGCATGGCCTGGCGGGGGCGCTGGCTGCTCAGGGACACGCCGTAACTGTGCTGACCACCGACGCCGGGGACCGCGGGCAACGCCTGCCGGTGCGCGAGGAGATGCTGGATGGCGTGCGGGTGCTGCGTTGCCGCAACCTCTTGCCGGTATTGCGGAAGCTTAACCTATCCTCGCCAGTGGGGATGGGCGCTGTGTTGCGGTCGATTCTGGCTGATACCGACATCCTGCACCTTCATGAGTTTCGGACAGTTGAGAATCTGTGGGCGCTGATGCTGGCCAGACACGGCAGCCCGCCGGTGGTGCTGAGTCCACATGGCACGCTGGGCTATGGCGCCGGGCGACGCTGGATCAAGCGTGGTTGGGATGCCCTGGCCGGGCGCTGGAGCGCCCGACGAATCGATCACGTGGCCGCGTTAACGGCGGATGAAGCCGCCGAGGCGCGCGCGCTGTGGCAGCAGTTTGGACTTGCTTTGCCAGATGGCGCGGTGAGCGTCATCCCGAATGGCGTAGACGCAGCGGAATTCGCCGTTCTGCCGCCCGCTGGCAGCTTCCGGGAGCGCTGGCGGATACCATCGCAGGCGCCGCTGGTGCTTTTCATGGGCCGGTTGCACAGGCGCAAAGGGGTGCATCTGCTGGTAGAAATGCTGGCTCTGTTACCGCAGGCGTGGCTGGCGGTAGTCGGGCCGGATGAAGGAGAACTGGCAGGTCTGCAGGCGCTGGTACAGCAACGCCGTGTAGCTGATCGGGTGGTATTCACTGGCCTGCTGACCGGTGTTGATAAGCTGGCTGCCCTGGCCGATGCTACGGTGCTGGCCCTCCCGGCGGTAGGAGAGGGGCTGCCGATGGTCGTGCTGGAGGCGATGGTCGCCGGGCTGCCGGTGGCCATTAGCGATGAATGCCACCTGCCGGAAGTAATCCAGGCCGGAGCCGGAGTGCGGCTGGAGCCGCTAGAAGCTGCTGCCATTGCCGCTGCACTCGGCCCGGTGCTGGCTGACCCGGCGCAGCGGGAGTCTATGGGCCGCGCCGCACAGGCGCTGGTGGCTGACCGTTTTACCTGGGAACGGGTTGCAGCGGCGATGACGGCCGTGTATCAGCGTCTGCAGCGGGGGTAAGCCAGGTCATGCCGCGACTTGTCCTGGCGGATGGAGAACTCTGGTATGCCCGCCATGAAGGGTCGGCTACCGCACATCCGCCATTGCTGCTCCTGCATGGCGCGGGCGGCTCCCACCTGGATTGGCCCGCTGCCCTGCGCCGCCTTTCTGGCCCGACACGACTGATCCCCGACCTGGCCGGGCACGGGCGCAGCACAGCGCCGGTGCGCCGATCGATTGCGGCGCATGCCGCCGATATGTTCGCTTTGCTGGACGCTCTGGCGCTGCCTGTTGCGGTGGTTGTGGGGCACAGCATGGGCGGGGCGGTGGCCCTGCACATGGCGCTGGAAGATTCCAGACGGGTGGCCGGCCTGGTGCTCATCGCGACAGGCGCGCACCTGCCGATCGCTCCGGACCTCTGGCTCGCGTCTGGTGGCGAGGGGATGGCAACGGCGTTACAGGCCCGGATGTGGGCGGAGACTGCTCCGGCGGCGCTACGCCAGCGTGGCCTGACCCGCCTGGCAGCGGTCGAACCGGACGTCCTGCGGGCTGATCTGGCGGCCTGTGCGCAGTTTGACGTCCGCGCTGCCCTGGGCCGCATCACCGCCCCTGTGCTGGTGATCGGCGGGACGGCTGATTGCATTGTACCGCTGGCGCTCAGCGAGGCGCTGGCGAAGGGACTGCCCAACGCGGAACTGATCGCTGTAGCGGGCGGCGGGCACATGCTCACGCTGGAGCAGCCGGAGGCGGTCGCCGGGGCCATCCTGCGCTGGTTGAGGGCGCGTTCGCTGGCGCCCGGCAGGCTGTTCTGAGGGGAAATCGATTGCCATGCGGAAACTGGAACTGGCGCTGGAACTGCTGTCAACGTTGCGGGCGTTGCCCCGTGTGGCCCATCAGCGACGGGTGGCCGCCTACGAAGTCAGGGGGCCGGTCACCGTCTATATCCGGGCGGATCATAGCCGGGTGACAGTACGGCGAACGCTACAGCCTCATGTGCAGATCGTGGGCGAACTGCGCCAGGCGTTCGGCTGGGAATGGGTGACCGAACGGGATGAGGCCGGGATCTATGTTGTGCTCAAACGTCGCCCGCTGGTCGGGGCGCTGGCTTCTGCCGATCTGACGCTGATCGTGCCGCCGGATGCTTACTTGGTCTTTCATCTGACGCCGGGCAGTGTGCACCTGGACGATTTTGTGGGCCGCCTGTCTGTCACCAGCCTGGATGAGGGTGGCGTGCAACAGGCTCCCGATGAGGACAGTGATTCGCCAGGCGGCTGATTGTGCCCGCCGGGGGCTGACTCTATAATCCCCTGTAAGGCTGACTGCGATTCGGGTGGGAGCTTATGGTCCGGAAACTGGTGGTGGCCAACCAGAAAGGCGGGGTAGGCAAGACCGCGGTCGCGGTCAATCTGGGGGCGGCGCTGGCGGAGCAAGGGCGCCGGGTGCTGCTGCTTGACCTAGATCCGCAGGCGGGTTTGACGGCGTCGCTGGGCATTGACCCGTACGCTGAACGGCGTGGTATGTATGCCTTGCTGACCCGGCAGGAGGTTACGCCTGCTCAGGTGACGCTGCACGCCTCCGATGGGCTGGCGGTCATCCCGGCCAGCCTGGAACTGGCAGCCCTGGAGTCGCGGCTGGGCACCGGCCAGAGCGCTGTCTTCCGTCTGCGGGAAGCGCTTGGACGCTCCACGTTGCCATTTGACTATGTGATCATCGACACGCCGCCAAGCCTGGGCATCCTGACGGCTAACGCGCTGATCGCCGCCGATGAAGTGCTGATCACCGTGCAGGCGCAATATCTGGCCATGCGGGGCGTGCGTGCTCTGCTGGATACCCTTGGCCATGTCCGCAAGCGTCTCAACCCGGCGCTGAACCTGGCGGGTGTACTGGTGACCATGTACCGCCCGGATTCGCTCCACGCCCGCGAGGCGCTTGAGGAAATCCGGACGGTATTCCCCCGGGAGACGTTCCAGACGGTCATTCCCGATAGTGAAGCGGTCATTGAAGCGCCGGTTGTCGGCCAGTCGGTGCTAACCTACGCTCCCGATGATCCTGCGGCGCAGGCTTACCGCGCTCTGGCCGGGGAGATCATGGCTCATGAATGACCAGACGATCAGTCCGAAATTGACACCGGGGCGGCGGGCTTCCCTGCGGGGTCGAGGATGGGAAATCCTGCGTGGGCAACCCCCTCCGCCAGCGGTGCAGCCAGCCGAGCTGCTGGCACCGGCGACTCCGGAAGCCTCGCCAGGCGCTGAGGCCGCGCCCGCGCTGGAACTGGCGGCTGCGCCGGAGCTGGCCAAGCTACGCGGTTCGCCGCCACCTGCTCCCATCGTACCGCCAGGCGAGGAGGTTCCGCCGCAGCGGCTGGCGGTCGTGGTGGAACCGGAGTTGGAAGCGATCCCCTGGGTGGAAACCACAGCAGGTGCAAGGTCGCTGCGATCTGAAGGTTATGTTCCGCCGCCAGAGGTTGAGGCCCTGGTACCGGAGGAGCCGGAAACAATCCTGCCGGAAGGCGAGCCTGCTCCTGCCGCGGAAGACGCAGCTGCGGCAGGCGGCCAGCTGCAAATCGCCCGCCAGCCATTCGTGCTGGATGATCTCAGCAGGGCCGGGATTGTCATCCAGCCGCAGGATGCCCGGATCGACGCGGGAGAACTGGCTCCGGCAGGCGGCAGGCCCCGTCCACAGTCCGGTGAGTTGTTTGCCGCGGAACGCGAGATTGTTCCCAGCCAGGAATTGCTGGCGCGTTTTGTGACCGACGAACGTCTTGAGGCGTTGTGGCAGGACATCGAGCGGTTGCAGGCGGCGCTGCCGCAGCGTCTGAAGGGCTTACCCGCGCGCGCGGACACTTACCAGCGGGAATTGCTGCAGGCCAGCGCGTTGTTGCTACAGGACCGCGCCAACTATGACGATGTGCGGGCGATGATCACCCGCCTGCAGGTTGACCTGGCCCGCGACGAGCAGATCGAGGCAGATATCCGGCGCTACAAGCCCCGGCTGTTGCTCTACCTGATTCTGGTGCTGGTGCTGTGGGCGATTCTGATGCTCCTGGAGCCGGTTGTCTCCAGATCATTCGGGGCCGGGCTGGGGATGCAGGTCGTCAGCGTCGTGTACCATCCGGCGCTGTTCGGAGTGCTGGGAGCCATTCTGAGGGCATATTTCACCCTGAACAAGCACACCGTGCAGTTGCACGACTTCGATCCGGCCCATCTGTCCTGGTACATCATGAATCCGGTCATCGGCGGGGTGATGGGCCTGTTGATGACACTGGTCTTTGGCGCGGGGATTGTCTCCACTGTCGGCCTGGGCGCTCTGGAACAGGTGCAGCCGGAGGTGGTTGGGCAGTACCCGTTCCTGTTATGGGTGCTGTGCGTGGTCGCCGGGTACAACCAGAACGTTGTGCTGCGTCTGCTGGCCCGCCTGTTGCGTGGCGCTGGCCAGGCGGAAGATGAGCAACCTACCCGGCCAGCCATGCCAGAGAAGCCGCCGGAGCCAGGTGGCGGCGACTGAACAGTCCACCTCATGGTAAACGCCAACAGTGCAGGGCGATACGGTTACTCGTCCAGATAGACGCTGTTGTCGGGCGTCCAGGCCGGGGCGCAGACAGCCAGGAAGTGAAGGGTGGCCGGACCGTCGTTGAAGATCTGGTGAACGCTGCCGGGTGCAATGGCGACACACTGGCCGGGCGTCAGGGTGCTGGTCTTACCGTCGATGACCAGACGCGCCGTGCCCTCCAGGATGTAATAGCTTTCCTCAGCTTGCGGATGAACATGCGGGCGGGAGGCTTTGCCCGGCGGCAGTTCAATGCAGGCCAGACTATGCTGTTGCGCGCCGCCAGCGGCGCGTCCCAACAGTTCATAGACGATCTCACCGTGCGGGCTGACCAGCGGCGAACAGTCGTTTTTATGCCTGATGTGGGTCATCGTATGTGCCTCCAGCAGTTCACAGCCAGTGGGCGATAATGCTATCCAGCGTCCCGTCTTCAGCCAGCGCCGCCAGTGCCGCGTTGATCGCCTCCCACAGTTTGACGTTCCCGACCTGTACGGCAACCGCATACGGATCAGAAGTGACGTACGCCGTGGCCAGAGCCAGTCCATCGTGATCGCGCAGCCACAGCCGGGCGGATACGGCATCGACCAGCGCAGCATCCGCTTCTCTGGCGCGGACGGCGTCCAGCGCCGCGGCAGCCGTTTCGTAGACCAGGATGTTGAGCGTGTGCAGGCGTCGCTCCCAACGGCGGGCCTCCAGATCGCCCTCCGTGCCGAACTCAACCGCCAGGCGGCGACCATCCATGTCCTTCAGCGAGTCAATGCTGCTATCAGGTCGCCGAACCAGCACCTGCCCAGCATCAAAATAGGGGATTGTGTAGCGGGCTTCGTGCAGGCGCAGCGGGTCAACGCGCAGGGCAGAAAAGAGCGCGTCGGCCTGGTCAGCCCGCAGCGCATCATACAGGCCGTCATAGCCCATGTTGATGAAGCGCAGCGGCACGTCAAGCCTATCGGCGACGGCACGGGCGAGGTCGATATCCAGTCCGATGAGTTGGCCGCCTCCGGTATCAACCGCAAATGGGGGGTAACTGGCGTCTACTCCGACGCGCAGTTCGCCGTAGGGCAGCATGGGTTTCTCCGCCGGTGGGCGGATGAAAGTCACCCAGACCCAGCGCAGTACTGGCCGCCCGAAGAACAGGGTGCCTGCCAGCGCCAGCACTGCCAGGCCGAGCACCGGCCAGCGGGACAGCGGGAATCGTCGCCGGGCGCTCATGGCAGGGCGATCTCCCGGCCCTGGGCGTAGGCCTGCACGTACTCGTAGATCGGGCGCGGGCGGAAATCCGGCGTGAGAAAGGTGAAGTTGTCCGGGTAGCTACGGGTCGGGGCAGGGTAGCGCAGCACCCACTGGCACAGCTTCTCCACATAAGGCATGTTCGCCTCTGCCCACTCGTAACTGTCGATGGTGTACTGGATGCGCTGCAGGGGACGCACGGCCTTGGTCCAGCGCGGGTGGTCGTTCCAACCGGATTCGGTGACGTAAATCGGCTTGCCAGCATCGCCATGGGCTTCCATGATAGCCCGGATCAACTCAATGCGCCGAAAGTTGAGAATTTCCGGCCCCGGCTCAGCCTCCGGTGGGAAGGTAAAGCCGTAGGTGTGGACGGCCAGGGCGTCGAAGTAGGGCGCAGCCCCGGCCTGGTACATCCGCTCCAGGTAGATCAGATCGTTCAGGCCCCAGGGGCTGCCGTCCGGTTCCAGAGTCGGGGCCAGGGGGGCGGCCAGCACCACGACCGTCGGGCTGGCGGCTTTGGCGGCGGCGTAGGCCTGCTGTAGCAGGGCCACGTATCCAGCCGGGCTGACCATCCGGTAGCCCCACTCAAAGGCCAGGTTCGGCTCGTTCCAGATGATCAGGTAACCTACCGAGCCAGCGTACCGCGCAGCAAAAGCGGCGACATAACGGGCGAAGTCCGGGTAGTGCGCTTCGTCCAGGTAGTTGAGCGTAGTGTCTGCGCCACGTCCGGCATCCAGCGCCGCCAGCCCGCCAGTTTCCGTCTCCGGACGTGCCCAGGCGGGCACGTAACCCAGGCGGGCGATGACCTGCAGGCCCTGGTTGCGGGCGTGGCGGATGATGCGATCGGCCTGTTCCCAGTGAAAGTCACCCGGCTGCGGCTCGATATAAGCCCAGGGGAAGAACTCAACGATGGTATCCGCGCCCAGTTCCCGCACGAACTGGAGCGATCGCTGGATCTTCCATTCCTCCACTTCATCGATCAGTCGAGTATGCATGCAGAGCAGCGGCTGGGTGGTCTGCACGGTCTGTAGCGGTCCCAGGATGGCGCGCGGGGCGGCAGGGCGAAGGAAGGCTAGCAGGAGAGCGACCAGCGCCAGGCGGAAGAACAGCGCTCGCCAGACCCGCCAGGGCAGGCCAGCCAGACGTAACTCCCCCCAGATTCGCGGCGAGAACATCATCGCCCATCACTCCTCAGCCGACCTGCGCCCCGGATTTCCGCTCCGGCAGAACAGGCGGGGCCAAACGAAAATCGGGTGTCTGGACGGTGTCAGGACACCCGATTACGCATACTCATGGCAGGCACCGCTCAGGACTTGCTGCCGATCTCCGTGATCTGGCGGATGAGCGTCAGCAGCGCCAGCGAAAGTTTCATGGCGTCGCCAGTCTTGATCTTGGTCGGCCCTTTGCTGGCGCTCTCTTCGGAGGCGCGGACGTACAGATAAGCGGTCAGTATACCCAGAAACAGCCCGATCAGCGCACCGATCAGGTAGGCGCTGGCCTTCCAGCTCAGGCCGCCAGTGGCGGGCGTCACCCGCTCGGTGGATGTGTTTTGCTTAACGGTCATTGGATCGCTTCTCCTCGCCTCTGCGCGCACGCGGCACGTTCAACAACCGCTCCCAGTAAGCCAGACGATGCTGCAGCGCAATGACTGGCTCGCTCACCCGCGGCACTTCCCGCCTGATGACAGCAAGTTGCCCGATGATTCCCTGCCGCAACCGGGCCAGCGGACGCGCGATGTTCCCATGCATGCCCCAGAAACCCAGCGCGGCGGCCATCAGGATCAGGGTCGGGATCAGGCAGATGATGGCCCAGGGGACCAGGACGAACATGATCGCCATCAGGTCAGCGACCATCCCGAACTGCAGCGGGTTGAGCAGGCCAATAGCCAGCGCCAGCAACACGACAAGCAGCAACAGGGCGCCGGCCGCCGGGAGAACGATGGCAGTATAGACCTCACGGCGATGTCGCTTTTCAGGCGTTGGGAGGGTCATGACCGGCGGCGTTCCTGTCTGGCGCATACAAACACGTCCTCAAGCAGGCTGCATTCTACCATACTTCCCGGCAGGCTCAAATCCGCTGTGCCCGGTAATGCACTTCCGGCAGGGTGCGTAAGCGCTCGGCGGCCTGTTCAGCCGTCAGGTCGCGCTGGGCTTCGGCCAGCATCTCGTAGCCAACCATGAACTTCTTGATGGTGGCGGAGCGCAATAGCGGTGGGTAGAAGTGCGCGTGCAATTGCCAGTGATCGCCATCCTCACTGTCAAACGGTGCGCCATGCCAGCCCATTGAGTAGGGGAAGGAGACCTCGAACAGGTTGTCATAGCGCGTCAGCAGGCGCTTGAGGATGACGGCCAGCGCGTCGCGCTCGGAGTCGGTCAATTCTGACAGGCGGCGGATGTGACGGCGGCGCGGCAGTAGCAATGTCTCGTATGGCCAGATCGCCCAGTAGGGCACCACGGCCAGCCAGTCGTCGTTGTCGACCACGATACGCTGCTGTTGTTCTGCTTCGGCAGCAGCGTAATCCAGCAGCAGCGGTGTACCGTGGCGGGTGTAGTAGTCGCGTTGCTGGCGATTTTCCTTGGCGGGTTCATTGGGCAAGGCGCTACCAGCCCAGACCTGGCCATGCGGGTGCGGGTTGGAGGCGCCCATGATCGCGCCTTTGTTCTCGAAGACCTGCACCCAGCGGTATTCCCGGCCCAGCTCGGCGGTTTGCCCCGCCCAGATGTCAATCACGGTGCGGATTTCGCTCAGCCCCATCTCCGGCAGGGTCAGGTCATGGCGCGGCGAGAAGCAGATCACACGGCAGGTGCCGCGGACCGCTTCGGCCCGCAGGAGAGGATGGGTGGTTTCGCCGGTGTCGGGTGTATCGGGGAGCAGGGCGGCGAAGTCGTTGGTGAAGACGAACGTGCTTTCGTAACGGGGGTTACGCGCGCCGCCAGCCCGTTCGTTGCCGGGGCACAGGTAACACCCCGGATCGTAGGCCGGGCGTTCCTCCTGAGGTGGCCGTTCGACCTGGCCAAGCCAGGGGCGCTTGGTGCGGTGAGGCGAGACGAGAATCCATTCTCCTGTCAGTGGGTTGAAACGGCGATGCGGATGTTCGGTAGGATCAAAGCTGATGCCAGACACGTCCAGTTTGTCCTCTGTGGTGGTGGTCGGAGTCATGCGCGTAGGCATGACAAATCTAGTGATACGCCGGTAGCCAGTCGCCATGAGCCTCAATGAGGTCATCGACCAGGTTCCAGATTTGCTCCAGATCAAGCTCGGCGGCGGTATGTGGATCAAGCATGGCCGCGTGATAGATATGCTCGCGCTTGCCGGTCAGGGCCGCCTCGACGGTCAGCGCCTGCACATTGATGTTGGTCTGGATGAGGGCGGCCAGGTGAGCGGGCAGGCGTCCGACCCGGGTGGGCTGTATGCCATTCTTGTCGACCAGGCAGGGTACTTCTACACAGCACTCACGCGGCAGATTGTCGATCAGGCCCTCATTCATGACGTTGCCATAGATGACGCTTGGCTGACCGGTTTCGATGCTGTGGATAATATAGGAGCCATACTCATGCGACCGTTCGACGTGCAATGGTTCATTCCGATCTTCCAGCGCGGCGCGTAACCCCTCCCAGCCGGCGATCTGCGCCTCGCAGCGGGCGATGTATTCGTCCAGCGGGATATTGAACTTCTCGATCAGGTCGGGACGGTCGCGCTTGATGAACCAGGGCGTGTACTCACTGAAGTGCTCGCTGGACTCGGTGACAAAGTAGCCCAGCCGCTTAAACATCTCGTAACGCACCCGGTTCCAGGCCGGAACACGGCCTTCCTCGATAACCTGGCGGATGCGCGGGTAGAGGTTTTCAACCCTTCCGTCCGGCAGGCGGCGCTCAAAACGCAGGTAGAACGCCATGTGGTTGATGCCCGCGCAGAGGTAGTTGATCTCTTTGATCGGCACGCCGATGTCGCGGGCGAGCTGCCCGGCGGTTCCCTGGACGCTATGGCACAGCCCGACCGTTTTGACCCGCGTGGCGCGGTTGAGCGCCCAGCACAGGATCGCCATCGGGTTGACATAGTTCAAGTGGATAACATCCGGGCATAGTTCCTCCATGTCCCGGCACATTTCCAGGAAGACTGGGATGGTGCGCAGGCCGCGCATGATCCCGCCAACGCCCAGCGTGTCGGCGATGGTCTGGCGCAGCCCGTATTTCTTGGGCACTTCAAAGTCAATCACCGTGCCGGGCTTGTAACCGGCGACCTGGAACATGCTGATGACGTAATCGGCGCCGTCCAGCGCACGCCGGCGATCGGTGGTAGCTTCAATGGTCGCGGGGACCTTGAGCGCCTCCACCACTTTATGCCCGACAATCTCAGACGTGTGCAGGCGGTCAGGGTCAATGTCATGCAGGGTGATGGTCGACCCGGCCAGTTCCGGAAAGCTCAGGATATCGCCCATCAGATTTTTGGCAAAGACCGTGCTGCCAGCGCCAATGAAGGTGATCTTTGGCATTCTGTCACTCCACTGTTGGTACGGTAGCTATGTCAATACATACAAACAGGGTGGCCCTCTGGTGCGGGCCTAACCTGTCACATCCAGCCTGAATTCATAGGTGGCCGTTGCTCCCGGCCATTCCGTTTCCACGCGCAAGATATAGCTGTCCGGCTCCGCTATGACATCATAGAGTGCGATCGGGTTGCCCGGAACCTGCAACCGCCCCAGTTCGCGGTTGCGCGCGCTGCTGAGCAGCGTGAAGGTCATGCTGAGCGGTCCACCCGCCGCCGAGTCAATACGGAGGGTGTCGCCGCTGGTGACCTCCAGCGCTGCGCCTTGGCCAGCCGTTGAAAAGTCGCTGCACGTCTGTGCGCCGTCCTGACCGATGGTGCAGAAGCTCACGCTGTACGGTTGCAGGATCGTCCGCCCGCGTACGATCACCACCTCCGGCGCGGCGACCTGTGGGGCCGCGGTGGGCAGCAGGGCCGGCGTGGCCGTGGCAGGTTCAGCTGTGGGCGGGAGCGCTGTAGCGGTAGGTTGGACTTCCACCGCCGTTGTGGCGGTTGGTTCTGACGGTTCTGTTGGCGATGGCTCTGGCGTGGCCGTTGGCTTTTCCAGAGTAGGGGGCTGGGTAAGCAGCTCAGTTGGCTCGATGACGGCTGTTTGGGTCGGTGCAGCGGCTACCGCCCCGGCCACATCCAGCGCAAAGATGGTGGAGACAAAACCTATTTCACCTTCCAGGATCGGGTATTCCGCCACCAGTGCCAGCCGGTGAGTGCCCGGTTCAAGATCAACCTGGTAGTCCAGGCTGGCTGGCGGCGGGGCAGGCAATTCGATCTCCGTTGGAGCGCCACCAGTGTCAAGATCATCCAGCAGGCGGATGTAGAGATGCGCCGGAGGGCCTAGCTCGCTGTCAATGGTGAAGGTGACGATGTCACCCTGGCTGACGGCCAGCGCATCCTCAGGTTGCATATTCAGCGGGTCCGGCTCACAACGGATGTCATTGGCTGCCTGGAGCCAGCAATAGGCCCCGGCCAGGCCGTTCGTCACTGTTTCTCCCTTGCTCAGCTGGATGGCAGGCCGGGCGGGCACTGGCGCCAGCGTCGCGCCTGTGCCTGCCGTTTGCTCTGCTGGGGGCGGCGCGGTAGTGCACGCAGCCATGACGAAGAGGGTGCTCAACAGAATCACGCTGATAGTTTTTTTCATCGTCTGTGCTCCCCTGCAAAAACGGCGTAGGGCAGGCGCTCCACGCGCAAATACCTGTTGTCTACTGCTGATCGGTTGCCGGTGGCTGCCGATTTTCTTCCATCCACCGGACAGCGAAGTCCACCAGCGGGCGTTGCCGCATGAGCAGGGCCCGGCCACAGCCCACCGTCCCCTGCCGAACCTGGCCAGTGGCGTTAAAGGCTTCTCCCAGTTGCTCGAAGTCACCGCAGTCCAGATCGAGATCGGGGATCCCCGCCCAGCGACGCACGCTGTTATCTATGATGGGCGCGCCCTGCACAATGGTCTTCTTGCCGGGGTAGCTGGCCCGGTACTCGGCCAGGTGTAGCGATGTGTTGTTGCCATGGCCGACACCCAGCAACAGCACCCAGCCATCCAGGTCATAGATCCGCGCCAGCGGTGATCCTTCGCCCAGGCCGTAAGCCAGGCTATGGCTGGCGGTGATCATTGCAGCGTACCGACCACGCGCGGCAAATGAGACTTGCGGATGATAACTACGCAGCACACCAGGCATTTTACGAAAGCATTCAGCGATCACGCCCATGCCTCGTGTTGGCGTGAGATCAGGGTCAAAGGCTGGCATGGATTGGCGGATCATTTCCCACCATTCGCGGGGGACAGGCGGGTTGACCCACAGCGCTGGATCGGACAGATCGCCGGAATGAGCCGGCATGACGAGTGTTCCTGCTGGCTCCAGGATGGTCTCAAGGGCGCGGATGACGGCTACCGGCCCGCCACAAACCCAGCCCAGACTGCTGAGGGAGCTATGCACCAGTACGACCATGCCCTGCTGGAGGCCCAGAGCGGCAAGGTCTTCAACCAGGGTATCGACGGTGACCGGTCGGCTGCCGGTGCGGGCAATGACTGCTGCTTCGCTCACGACTGCTCCCTGCTGTAGTACGCCGGGCTGAGGAATGGAGCCAGCGCCAAGCGCAGAATATGGGCATAGGCGCTCTGCCGGGATTCCAGACCGGCGGTCAGGATGCCGATCGCCCCCAGGTCATGCTTGGTGTTGCGCTGACCGGTCAGAGTATCCATCACTGAACCCAGTTCCATGCCGGTTGCCAGTAATTCGCTGACTGCTGGCGGCAGCAACATGTGCGAACCGCCGCCGACGCCAAGCCGCCCATCCCTGCTGATCACGGTGCACCAGGCGCAGGTCATCAGCCCCAATTCGGTCTCAATCAGGCCGCCTTCAAAACCGATGGCAAGGTCAGCGCCAGTCTGTTCTAGGGCGGCGCGCGCCCGGTGCAGCGCGCCGGTGCGGGTTTCTTCCTCACCCCAGGGCTGCACGGAGACACCGGAAGGTGCGTCAACAGCCGTGAAGCTGGCGCCGGGGAATAGCTCCGCCAGCACATCCTGCGCCGCCGCGCGCTTGACCGGATTAAGTGAGCCGATGGCAATTCGAATCCCATTGTGCATGGGCCGCATTGTAGCATTATGCCCGGCGCCGTGCCACTGAGCTTGCGGGATGCGTTATAGTAAGCGTGCATGACGGGAGAATGGGAGAAGGTATGTACTTCGACGTATTCACCATCAACGCCCTGGTGGACGAACTGACTGATCGGATTGCCGGTGGACGGGTGCAAAAAGTCATTGACTTGAGCGAGAGCGCAGTGGGCCTGGAAGTTTACGCCCACCACGAACGGCACTACCTGATTCTGGATGCCACACCTGCCCGGCCTTATGCGCTGGTCAGCGGGGAGAAACTGCGTCGTGGCCTGCCACACCCCACCCAGCTTGGCCTGTTGCTGCGGCGGTACGTCGAAGGCGGGATCATCGAGGCGATCAGCCAGCCGGCCTGGGAACGCATGTTCACGCTGCATGTTGACAGCCCGGAGGGCGTCAGCGAGGTGATCTTCGAGGGGATCGAGCGCCGGGCGAACATCCTGCTGGTGCAGGAAGGCGTGATTCTGGACTGTATCCGCCGGGTAGGGGCGGCAGAGAACCGGGTGCGGGTGAGCCTGCCGGGGCGCGATTATGTGCCGCCGCCCAGGCAGACGGGCAGGATTCAGCCCGATATGGTGACTCTGGGTGATCTGGAAGACTGCCTGGAAGCCGATCCCGGCGAGCCGGCCTGGCGGGCGCTGACGGGACGGTTGCTGGGTATCAGCCCACTGCTGGCGCGGGAGATCATCTTCCGGGCGGCGGGCGAGCCTAACGCCAGAGCCGGCGATACCAGCGCGCGGGCAGTAGCTCTGGCGTTACAGGATGTCCTGGCGCCTCTGTTGCAGCGCGACTGGCACCCTGGCTGTCTTATTGATCAGGCTGGCCGGGTTGTTGCCTGCGCGCCCAGGCCATTGACTTACCGGGATAGCTGGCAACCGGCGGCGTCGATGAGCGAGGCGCTTGTGGCCTATTATGGCGCACCGGTCGGCGAGGAAGCCTATGAGGAAGCCAAGCGGCCAGTCCGCGAACAGCTTGAAGAGGCGATAGCGCGGGTCAGCCACAAGGCGGAGGCGATGCGCCGGTCGCTTAGGGACCAGAGTGAACTGGACGCCCTGCGTCAGGCCGGGGAACTGCTACTGGCTTACCAGTATACCATCCCACCGGGAGCGACCACCTTTGCCGCCCAGTACGATCCAGATGGCCCGCCGATCACTATTGCGCTCGACCCGGCGCTTTCTGCCCTGGAGAACGCCAGGCAGTACTTTGCCCGCTATGATAAAGCCAAGCGTGCCCTGGCTGATGTCCCGGAGCGGCTGGCCGCTGCCGAGCAGGAGTTGGCCTTCCTCCGCCAGCTGGAGACCGACCTGGTGCTGGCGGCAAGCTGGCCGGAGATCGACGAAGTGCGCGATGCGCTGGAGCGCGACGGCTACTGGCGTGGGCCGCGCCAGGCGCACCCGCAGGGCGGCAAGCCCGCGCCGCTGCGGGTGGAGACGCCGGAAGGCTTGACGATCTGGGTAGGGCGCAACGCTCGCCAGAACGAGCAGGTCACGTTTGGCAAAGGCGGCCCGGAAGACCTCTGGCTGCATGCACGCGGCGTGCCGGGCGCCCACGTGATCATCCGCTCGGAGGGGCGCACAGTGCCGGATGCGGTGATCCGGCGGGCAGCGGAACTGGCTGCCTACTACAGCGCAGCGCGGGCGGAGGGGCGTGTCCTGGTCGACGTCACACTGCGCAAGTACGTGCGCAAGATCAAGGGCGGCAAGCCGGGTATGGTCACCTATCGCCATGAAACTGCCCGCGAAGTCACCCCTCGCGGGCTTGAGAACGAGACCTGATTGAATGGCCGACAACTGGCTCAATCCGGAATTTCGTATTTCTCGATGTCTGGTGGCGGCGTAGGATAAGCCAGTTCCATTTTCTCCATCGTCTCGATAAGAACGCGCGAGATGATCAGGTTACGGTACCACTTGCGGTCCGAAGGGATGACGTACCAGGGCGCATAGTCCTGGTTGCAGCGGGTCAGGGCATCCTCGAAGGCGGCCATGTAGTCATCCCAGCGCGTGCGCTCTTCCAGATCGCCGGGAGCAAACTTCCATTGCTTTTCCGGCGTGTTCCGGCGCTCCAGCAGACGCTCCTTCTGTTCTTGCTTGCTGATGTGCAGGTAGAATTTGACAATGGTCACGCCGCTGTCGGCCAGTAAGCGCTCAAAAGCGTTGATGTGATCGTAGCGTCGCTGCCACACCTCTTCCGGCGCCAGATTCTTGACCCGCACCACCAGTACATCTTCATAGTGAGAGCGGTTAAAGATGCCGATCATACCCCGGCGTGGGACCGCGGCATGAATGCGCCACAGAAAATCATGGGCCAGTTCTTCTTCCGTGGGGACTTTGAATGACGTGACGCGCACACCCTGCGGGTTGAACGCACCCATGACATGCTCGATCACGCCATCCTTGCCGCCGGTGTCCATTGCCTGCAGTACAATCAGGAGGGCGTGTTTGCCCTGTGCGTAAAGCATTTCCTGCAGGCTGTGCAGACGCTCCAGATTCTGCTGAAGCTCCTGGGCAGCTTCCTTCTTGTTTCCGAATGTGCCAGTATAGCCGGGATCGAAGTCCTTCAGGCGGAAGCGTTTGCCCGGCGGCAGGGTCAGCGGCTGCTCTTTCATTCTTTCCTCCCTGTTAGCAGGAGACGCACCAACAGCGTCTGAGGACACACCAACAGCCTGCTCGCAGGCTTTTCCACAGCTATTTGCCGCGCTTTTCCAGACGGCGACGACGAGCTTCTTCGGCGCGGCGCAGAATCTCAACGACATCTTCCTGGGGCGGCGGAGCGACAGGCTGCACCGGAGACGCCGTCGGCGTGGGCGAGGGGGCGATGCTTGCCTTTGCGGCCCGACGCCGGGCGATCTCCGTTGCCAGCGAACCGTCCTGTTCCATCTCCCAGTACACGGTGTTCCAGTACAGGAACTTGCCGAAACGTTCAGCGGCCTGGCGCACTTCCGGTGCAGGATCGGCCAGGAAGGCGCAGGCCAGGTGGGGGAGGGCCGCCGGATTGTTGAGGGTGAACAGTTCCTGCGCTGCTGTCCTGCGGATAGCGGTATCCTCGCCTTCGCGCAGCCGCCTGACCCAGCGGGAGATATCTGTATCGGTGGGTTTGAGCGCCGGTGCGCGGCTGGAGCCAATGGCAGGGCGCGGTTCCAGGTTGGAGGAGGCGACCTCCGCGCCGGCCTGCAACATGGAGGTCATCAGCGTCGTGCCCATCCCGCCGACAACAGCTCCGGCCAGCCCGGCGGCTACGGCCAGGTTGGTTTTCTTCTGGCTGGCGTCGCGCTGGCGGCGCATCATTTCCAGGCGCAGGTTGTCATCCAGTCTCTTGAGCAGGTCAGCCTCGCCTTCCTGCTCCAGGCGTTCCAGTTCGTGGTATACGCCGAAATGCTGGAAGATGGCCTCCAGTGTGCTGAAGCCATTTTGCCGGGCCGCGTAGATACGGCGGCCAGCCCAGAGCACCGTCTCCTTGAGAGTGGGATCGGTCTCCTGACGGTAGCGCTCGCGCAGTGGATCGAGCGCCTGCGTCTCTTCCACCATGCCGAGCACGCGGATAATGTCCAGGCGGACTGCTGACTGCGGATTATTGAGGTTGGCGATAAGGTTTTCGATGAACATGACCGGCGAATCCTTTTGAATAACAATTGATGTGATTGTGCGTATTGTAGCACAGGCCGGGGGCGGGTACGGTGGAGGGCGTTGAGCCGGGGATCAGCCAGCCGGGGGAAAAGTCAGCGTTAGCTCTCGCCGGTGGCACGGATGGCCGCTTCCAGTACGGCCTCCGGGGCAATATCCCGTACACAGGGGTGATCAGCCGGGTCGGCGCCGGGCCAATCCAGGATGCGGCAGGGACGGCAAGCGATGGCTGTGGTCAGGACGATGTGACGGACGGGGTCGCCCCAGGGGCCAAACTCCGCCGGGTCCGCCGGACCATAGAGGTGAACCGTTGGCGCGCCAACAGCGGTGGCCAGGTGGAGCGGGCCGCTATCCGGTCCCAGAACGACACGCGCGCCCTCATAAAGCGCCGCAAGCTGGCCGACGGTGGTTTCCCCGGCCAGCACGATGGCAGGCGCGGCCATCTGATCGGTAATGCTGCGCACCAGCGAAATCTCATGGTCGCTGCCAGTGAACAGAATCGGCGCGCCCCAGCGCCGGGCAAGATGATCCGCTACCAGCGCCCAGTGGGCTGATGGCCACTGTTTGATGCGCGTGCCCGTGCCGGGGTGGATGATGACACGGGGGGCCGTCGGCGGCAGCCCGGCTTCGGCCAGTTGCCGGTGCACGAACTCCCGGTCTTCATCCTGGATGGGGAAGGTCAGGATGGAGGGATGATCAACACTGACGCCAAGTGCCCGGATGAGCGCCAGGCCGCGCTCCACAGCATGACTGGCGCGGAAAGGGACGGCGTCGGTCAAGAACGGCGCGACATCGGGCAGGGCGAACCCGATCCGGCGGGGAATGCGGGCCAGGAAAGCCAGCATGGCTCCCCACCAGTGATCGGGGCGGAAGACGATCGCACTGTCGACCTGCAACCGCCGCAGATGGTTGGCCCAGCGCCAGGCCAGCAGGTAAGGCTGAGCGGAGGCGCGGGCGGGGTGGCGGGCGAATCCCGGGAAGGGCAGCGTCAGGGTGAGGTCGATCTCCGGGTAGGCGCTGATCACGCCTGCTGACCAGAGGCCGACCAGTGCGACCAGGCGGGCTTCTGGCAGGGCGGCGGCCAGAGCGCGGATGGCCGGGGTGGTCAGCAGCACATCTCCCAGGTGATCAGGGCGAATGAGCAGGATCGTACGCCCATCCCCGCGGATCGGAGGGAGTGGCAAACGTGCCAGCGCCGTCAACAAAGTGCCGCGCAGTTGCTGGCGGCGGGTACGGGCGTGCTGGCGGGCAGCCAACACCTGGTTGCGCAGGGCCAGTTCTGTAAGATCAGCCAACGCCTAATTCCCGGTATACAGCCCGCAGGCGGGGCAGCAAAATGGACCAATCATAGCGCTCCTGTACAAAGGCGCGGGCTTTTTCGCCCAGCATGCCTGCCTGTTCTGAATCGCGGTACAGCCGAACCACCGAACGGGCAAATTCCTTGGCAGTATCGGCAATCATGACTTCCTGGCCATCCTTAATGGCCAGCCCCTGTACACCAATGGTGGTGCTGACAATCGGGCAGCCGGCAGCCATGGCCTCCAGCACCTTCAGACGCGTGCCGCTGCCCATCCGCAGAGGCACTACAAAGACGCTTGCCGCCTGCAGGTATGGCAGGATATCCGGCACCAGACCGGTGAGCGTGATCCCGCACTGGCCGCGCAGTACATTCAGGCGTGGATGTGGCGATTGACCGACAACGTAGAAGTGGGCGTTGGGCAATTCCTGGCGGACCAACGGCAGGACTTCCTGGCCGAACCAGAGCGCAGCGTCGATGTTGGGGCGGTAGTCCATTTTGCCGGTAAAAACCAGCGCCGGCTTTTCCAGGTCAACCGGTTCGACGGCTGGCTGGCAGTACAGGTGCGCCGAGATGCCGTTAGGAACGACCGTTATCGGCGTTCCTGCGGCCAGCGTGCGCAGCAGACCGGCATCTGTCTCAGACACGGCGATAATGTGGTCTACCCTCCGGCAGACGCTCTGCTCCAGGCGGCGCACCCGTTCCGCCTGGAGGCGCGAATAGAATGCGCCGGGCAGGTTGCTCAGGGCGCCACGTTCGGTCTCGTAGATGCGTTGCTGGAGGGCGTATTCGGCGTTGTGGGCATCATAGATCACGGGGGTTCCCGGCTGTATCTCCCGGATGATGGGCAGGTAGATGGCCATTTCCAGGTTTTCAATCTGGATCACGTCAAACCGGGTCGCCGACAGCCACTGGCGGAGTTGAGCCGCAAATGCTGGCGAATGGAAGCGGCGAGCGATATCGGCCTCGCTGGTCAGCAGCAGAGTCCGCAACCGATCTGGCGCGGTGCGCACAGGGGTGGATACCGTGGTGATGGCTGCACAGAGGCGGGCCAGCGGAGTCCGATCTGGCTCGATGGTGCGTTTGCTGTGAAAGGATAACAACCAGATTTCATGATCCGCCAGCCCTTCGATGATCCCAAAATTGCGCATGGGCGCCCCGGCGTAAGGGGGATAAGGCAGTTCGGAAGTCAGGAACAGGATACGCAAGACAGACTCTCCTGCAAAGGTGTCTAGCTGGAAAGCAGCTGCTGATAAACGCGGTGGGTAACCGTCGCGGTCTGCTGCCAGGTGAACATGGCGGCACGGGCCAGGCCCGCCCGCCGCAGGCGCGCGGACAGGGCGCTATCGGTCAGAACCTCCTGCAGCCGGGCCGCGATCTCCTCTGGCTGGTCGGGATCAATCAACAATCCAGCTTCTCCGACGATCTCCGGCGGCGCGCTGCGGTTGGTGACGATGACCGGCGTGCCGCAGGCCATCGCTTCCAGGGCCGTCAGGCCGAATCCCTCGTAGAACGACGGCAGCACCAGCACTGCGGCAGCATTGTAGAGGGCGGGCAAAAGCGGCTGCGGGATATCTTCTCGCCAGAGGACGTGCGCTTCAAGTCCCAGGTTGGCAACCCGTTCGAATAGGGTTTCGTACAGCCAGCCGCGCCGTCCGGCCAGAACCAGCGGTGGCGCGTCAGACAGGGACACGCGCAGCCGGTGGTAAGCATCCAGCAAACCGGCCAGGTTCTTGCGCGGCTCGAAAGTACCCACGAACAGGATGAAGCCGCGTGGCAGGCTCAGCGTCCGGCAGGCGGCGGCGATCTCCTCTTCTGGCAGCGGGTGGAAGGATGAATCTACGCCCTCCAGATGCACGGTGATCCGCGATTCCGGTACACCCAGCCGCTCGATCAGGTCGTTCCGTGTGGCCTGGGAGCAGGCCAGGATATGATCGGCCTGGCGGACAGCCCGAGCGATCTGGCCGCTGTAGTAGCGGCGGCTGTCTGCGGTCAGAAACTGCGGATAGTACAGGAAGTTCAGATCGTGAACGGTGATCACGTATCGCCGCGCACCCCGGAGCGGGGGGATGAAATCAGGGCTATGCAGCACATCCAGCCGCAGACGGATGATCTCAGCGGCCAGCGCCCAGGATTCCAGACGGTGGTGGCTGGGCGTCCACAGGGAGACGCGGGCAAAGTTGGGGCCGGGCGCCAGGGTATGCGGGTCTTTGCGGCTGTGCAGAATGTCATAGCGTGTGGTACTGTCCAGGGCGGCCAGTTGCTCGATCAGATGGCGGGTATACGCCGCAATGCCACCCTGCCGGTAATAGAGGAGTCGCGCGTCGATGCCTATGGTGCTCATGGTCAGGAGTATAGCGCAAGAAGGAGTACAAACCAGCCTCCTGGCACAGGCTGTAATGCACCCCCCGGATCGGTTATAATGCGGCTGTAGCATGTACGGCGGCAGGGCAACCCTGACGGGGAAACGTGACAGCCGCCGCGAGTCCGCTGCCCGCGTGACAGACCGGGTACGGCAGGAGGCGGGTGGTGGGAGGAAAGTCAATATGGATATTAACCAGATTGCCAGGATGATCGAGTGGCTGGATGAAGAGCGACGCCGCGACAAGGCGGTGATCGCCGCCCTCGAAGAGCGCATTCAGCAACAGCAGGAGACCATTGCCCAGCTTACCCGACGCGTCGGCGGGGTGGAAAGCGATCAAGCATCGCTGCGTGGTGCTTTTTTGCCGGCGGGTAAAGATGCCGAGATCATGGCCCAGTTGCGGCTGGAGATGATGCAGCTGGTTGAACAGAACGAGGCCAAGCGGCTGGCCGCCGAACGCGAAGCGGAACGGAGGGCCGCGCTTTCCCGCGAGAGCCTGATCCGTCCGGTGCGTGAACTTGGCGAGCGGCTGGATAAGCTGGAGCGCGCCCTGGATCAGTTGCCTCCGATCCGGGCGGAGCAGGACCGCCTGGCGACAGCGATCCCGGCGCTTCAGCAGCGGCTGGATGATATGAGCAAGAAGCTAGAGGAACCGGACCGCCGTCTGGCTTTTCTGGAGGAACAGCGGCGGGCCGATTCGCGCCGTCTTTCCGAAGTGCAGGCCGAACTGCCGGAGCAACAGAAGCAGATCGACGCCATCCGGCCCAAGCTGGAACTGCTGGAAGACATGGCCCTCCGCAACGAGAAGCGCATCCTGGAGATCCAGAGCACGGAACGCGAACGCCGCGAGCAAATCCAGCAATTCATCGACCAGCAGACTCTATTGCTGCAACAGCGCGATCAGCAGATCGCCGCCTTTGAGAGCCGGATCGGCAACTATGACGAAGAGATGCAGGCCTACATGCAGCGCTTTGAAACCTGGTCGGAAGCCTATCGCAACATGAAGCGCATCATCGACGACTTTGAGCGAATCGCTGAGCGGCTGGATCGGCGGATCAATGAAGTGGCGGAGATGCAACGGCTCTCTGAAGATCGCTTCCGCCAGGAGTGGAACGCCTGGACGACGGATGATCAGAAGCGTTGGAAGCAGTTTACGCTGACCAATGACGAAGCCTGGCGCAGCCATGACAAGGAATTCGAGACGTTTGTCGCCCGGCTGGGGGAGATTGCCAGCCAGATTCCGCCACTGCGCGAAAGCATCGAGCGGCTGTGGGCGCTGGAACGGGCGCGTTTCGCCCTCTACCGCGAAAAGTACCAGGCCCTGCTGGATGAATTTGATGTGCGGGTCTCGCCCAAGACTCCCACTGACAACGGTGGCAACAAGTTCTAGCGCGCCACCCGGCGCGGCTCGCCAGGCTGCCAGGCTGATCGGGGCGTTCCAGCGAACGCCCTTCTTTGTCAGGTGGGGATGAGCACCATGTCCTCGCAGGAGTGAGCGATGTATGTTATAGGCACCGCCGGTCATGTCGATCATGGCAAATCGACGCTGGTCAAAGCGTTGACGGGGATTGATCCGGACCGGTTGCGCGAGGAAAAAGAGCGCGAGATGACCATCGATCTGGGCTTCGCCTGGTTGACTTTGCCCGGCGACCTGGCGGTGGGGATCGTCGATGTGCCGGGGCACCGCGATTTCATCGAGAATATGCTGGCTGGCGTGGGGGGCATCGACGCGGCGCTGTTCGTCATTGCGGCTGACGAAGGGGTGATGCCGCAGACACGGGAACACCTGGCGATTCTTGACCTGCTAGGCATACCCGGCGGCGTCATTGCCCTGACCAAGATCGACGCGGTCGAGGACCCGGAATGGCTGGAACTGGTTGAGCTGGACATCCGTGAGATCGTCAGCGGCACTGCTCTGGCAGACGCCCCAATCGTGCCGGTTTCCGCCCGCGACGGTCGTGGTCTGGACACCCTCAAGCAGGTACTGGCAGAGCGCCTGACAGCGCTGCCGCCGCGCCTGGATCGCGGACATCCGCGTCTGCCGATCGACCGCGTTTTCAGTATTAGCGGTTTCGGGACGGTGGTCACCGGCACGCTGACCGGCGGCAGCCTGGCAGTGGGCGACACGGTGGAGATCGCGCCGGTCGGGATCACGGCCCGTATACGCGGTCTGCAGGCTTACCAGACCAAGCGGGAGCGCATCGGGCCGGGCAGCCGGGCAGCGGTTAACCTGAGCGGCGTGGAAAAGCAGCAGCTCATGCGCGGCCAGGTCTTGACGACGCCCGGCTGGCTACGCGGCACCAGGTTGCTGGATGGCCGCCTCAGGCTGCTGGCGGAGGCTAGTCGTCCGCTTCTGCATAACGCCGAAGTCAAGTTCTTTTCCGGCGCAGCGGAAGCTCTGGCGCGGGTACGCCTGCTTGATGCAGAAACCATTGCGCCGGGGGCGGAAGGCTGGATTCAAATCCGGCTGGAGCAGCCTGTGCCGCTGGCCCGCGGAGACCGCTTTATCCTGCGCTTTCCTTCTCCGGGAGAGACTATCGGCGGCGGTGTGGTGGTTGATCCGGCGCCTGGTCGCCGCTGGCGGCGCCGGCGTCCGGAGGTGATTGCCCGATTGGAGGCGCTGGCGCGGGGTACGCCGGCTGAGCTGCTGGCCCAGGTACTTGAACGGGCGGGTGTTCCCCTGCGGGAAAAGACGTTGCAGGAGCGCAGCGGGATGCCAGCCGATATTGCCGGGGCTGCCCTGCAGGAGGCGTTGCAGGGCGGGGTAATTCTGGCGTTGGGAGAAGGCTGGTATGTTGATCCGGTCACGCTCCATAACATCCGCCAGCGTCTGACGCAGGAGTTAGCCGCCTATCACCGGGCCGAGCCGTTGCGCCGTGGTATGCCCCGCGAGCAACTCCGTAGCCGCCTGGGGCTGGAGCGCAGCGCCTTCGACCGCCTTCTGGAGAGCGCTGTGCAAGGGGTGGAGAGCGGCGAAGACCTGGTTTGGATGCAGGGGTTCTCGGTGCAATTGACGCCTGTTCAGCAGCAGGCGGTGGAAGGCTTGCTAGCAGTGTTTGCCCGCGCTCCATACCAGCCGCCCTCGGTCAAGGAGGCCGTGGCGCAGATCGGAGATGATCTGTTCCGGTACCTGGTGGAGCGCGGCGATCTGGTGGTCATCGCCCCGGATGTGGTGCTGACCACGCCGGTGTACCGGGAGATGTTTGCTGCGGTAGCCCGGACGCTTGACACTGGCGGCAGCATCTCCGCTGCTGAGTTGCGCGATCAGTTTGGGACGACGCGCAAGTATGCGATTGCGCTGCTGGAGTTTCTGGATGGGCAGGGGATCACCCGCCGCGAAGGGGATGTGCGCGTGTGGAACAGGCGACCGAAAATGTGATTTTCGTAACAACTTCAGCCGCCATCTGTCATAGGATAGATTGCACAAAGCGTGCTATGTTGAGTATACAAGGTGAGCGCCAAAGCTCACCTTGTTTGCCATGCCACTGTGGTGTACGATGACACACAGCCATCGCACTCGGAGTTAGTCGACAGGGAGCGCTATGACCCACAAAGCCAAGCAAGTGGTCACCAAGGAAGAACTGCTCGAACAGGCCAAGAAGCCTGCGGCAGACGCCATGCGGTTGCACCCGTTCTACCGGGGCAAAATCCAGACGGCGCTGCGGGCCAGTGTTCGCAGCATCGATGACTTTTCGATCTGGTACACGCCGGGTGTGGCAGCCCCGTGCAAGGCAATCGCCAAGGATCGCAGCCTGGTCTATGAATACACCAGCAAGTGGAACACGGTGGCCGTAATTTCCGATGGCACGCGGGTGCTGGGGCTGGGGGACATCGGCCCGGAAGCCGGGTTGCCGGTGATGGAGGGCAAGGCGCTGCTGTTCAAGTATCTTGGCGGCGTCGATTGCGTGCCTATTATGCTGGACACCAAAGACCCGGACAAGATCATTGAGACGGTGCTGATGTTGCAGCCAGCTTTCGGTGGCATCAACCTGGAGGATATCGCTCAACCCAAGTGCTTCCGCATTCTGGATACGCTGCGGGAACGGGCGCGTATCCCCATCTGGCACGATGACCAGCAGGGCACGGCCAGCGTGACTCTGGCCGGGATGATCAACGCCGCCAAGATTGTGGGCAAGAAGCTCTCCGAGATGCGCATCGCTTTCATCGGGGCTGGCGCGGCTAACGTCGCCTGTTCGCGCTTGTTGTTCGCCTACGGCGTCGAGCCAGGCAACTGCCTGATGGTAGATGTGGATGGGATTCTGGGGAAGCACCGCCGCGATATTGCCCTGCGCAAGGCTGAATTTGTCCAGCAGTGGCATCTGTGCCAGATCACGAACGATGAAGAGATTCAGGGGGGCATCCCTGAAGCCATGCGCGGCGCTGATGCGGTGATCGCCTTCTCCGCCCCTGGCCCGGATGTGATCAAGCCGGAGTGGGTGCGCTCGATGGCCAAAGACGCAATCGTTTTTGCGGCGGCCAACCCCATCCCGGAGATCTGGCCGTGGGAGGCACAGGAAGCTGGAGCCGCTATCGTTGCGACTGGCCGGTGCGACTTCCCCAACCAGGTCAACAACTCGCTGGGCTTCCCCGGTATCTTCCGCGGGGCGCTGGATGTGCGGGCGACAACAATCACCGACGAAATGGCCATTGCCGCCGCCGAGGCGCTGGCAGGGATGGTCCCGCCGGAGAAGCTCTCGACGGAGCACATCCTGCCGACCATGGAAGACTGGGAGATCTTCCCGCGCGAAGCAGCAGCGGTGGCGGCCAAGGCGGTCGAACAGGGGGTGGCAACCCTGCCTTGTACCTATGAAGAGGAGTACGAGCGGGCGTCGACCATCATCCGCCAGGCGCGCGACATGACCAAACTATTGATGGACGCCGGTTTTATCCCTGAGCCGCCGGAAGAATAAGTGAGGAGTCAAACGGTATGTATGATGTGATCATCATTGGCGGGGGGCCAGCCGGGCTGGCGGCAACCGCTTACGCTATCCGCAAGCGTATGGATGTCCTGCTCATTTCGCCGGGGTTGGGCGGGCGCACCAATCGCAAGCTCCTCCTGCCCTGGGTGGAAGACTACGATGTCCTGATCGGCGAGTCCATGGTCAACCGCTTCCGATCGCAGATTGAGTACCTGGACTTTCTGCGCGTGCGTACGGCGGTAGACCGCATTGAGCCACGCGGAGAAAACTACGCTGTGATCCTCCGTGATGGCAAGGAATACCTGACCAGGACGGTCCTGCTGGCAACCGGCGCTCGTGGGGAGATGCTCAATGTGCCCGGCGAGGCTGAATTTGAAATGAAGGGTCTGTGCTATAGCACGGCAACCTATGCACCGTTGTTTATCGATCGGGTTGTGCTGGTTGTGGGCGATGGCGTTCAGGCGTTGCGGGCGACGGCGGAATTGCAGCGCATCGCCCGCCATGTCACGCTGGTCGCGCCTACCCATGGCAACCTGGACATTCAGCTGGCCAGGAACCTGGCAGCGGAAGGCAACATCACCATCCTCGATAGCTATGAGGTCCTGGAGGTCAAGGGTAAGGATTTTGTGAATACGGTGGTGGTGCGCAAAGGCGATGAGGTGCGCGAGATTCATGTTGAAGCCGTGTTCGTCGAAAAGGGGCTGCAGGCGAATTCGCAGCTGGTCGCCGGCCTGGTGGAACTGGATGAGGGTGGTTTCGTCAAGATCGATGAGATGAACCGGACCAGCCGGCGCGGAATCTATGCTGCCGGAGATGTCACCACCGCTAAGTCTGACCAGGTGCTGATCTCGATGGGTGAGGGCGCCAAAGCAATCCTGGCGATCTATGACGACCTGTTGGGCGTGGGGTAGCATCTGCCCGGTGCATGAGATGTGACAGCGAATGGGAGCGGGGTTACGCCGCTCCCATTGTTTTTGTGGGTCAGGCGTTCAGGCGCGTGATGTGCGCGCCGAGCGCACTCAGCTTTTCCTCAACGCGCTCATAGCCGCGATCGATCTGGCGGATGTTCTGGATGGTTGTCTGACCGGGAGCGGCCAGCGCCGCCAGCAGCAGAGCCATCCCGGCGCGGATATCCGGGCTGGAGATGCTGGGCACGGCGTGCAGCGGCGTAGGACCGTACACCAGCGCCCGATGGGGGTCGCAGAGCACGATCCGTGCGCCCATGCTAATCAACTTGTCGGTGAAGAAGAAGCGCCCGTCATACATCCATTCGTGGAATAGCACAGAACCGGCAGCCTGCGTGGCGACGGTCAGAGCGATGCTCAGCAGGTCAGAAGGAAAGGCGGGCCAGGGCTGCGCCTTGATCTCCGGGATGCGGTTGCCCAGGTCTTTGCGGATAGTCAATTCCTGGGTGGCGGGGATGAAGATATCCCGCCCGCGCACCTGCCATTCCACGCCCAGTCTGCCGAAGACCAGGGCGATCATGTCCAGATGTTCCGGGTCAGCTTCCCGGATGGTGATCTCGCCACCGGTTATCGCCGCCGCGCCGATGAAGCTGCCCACCTCCAGGTAGTCGGCTCCCACACGGGCTTCGCAGCCATGCAGGCGCTTGACGCCGTGGATGGTCAGTGTGTTGGAGCCGATGTTTTCGATCTGGGCGCCCATGGCATTCAGCATATGACACAGGTTCTGCACATGCGGCTCCGAGGCAGCGTTGCGCAGGATGGTGGTGCCACTGGCACATACTGCCGCCATGATGGCGTTTTCTGTGGCGGTGACGCTGGCTTCGTCCAGCAGGATGTTCGCTCCCCGCAGGCCGTTAGTACGCATGTGGAACGTGCCGCCCTCGTGGTCAATCTGTGCGCCGAGCTTCTCCAGGGCCAGGATGTGTGTATCCAGGCGACGGCGACCGATTACATCTCCGCCGGGGCCGGGCAGGGTAGCCTGGCCCTCGCGGGCAAGCAACGGCCCGGCCAGTACAACACTACTGCGGATCAGGCGCGCCTTCTCCGGGGGGAGATCGGTTGTCCGGATCGTGGGCGCGTGAACGCGCCAGGTATGCGCGTCCAGCCGTTCGATGGTCGCGCCCAGGTGCTCCAGCAATTCGGCAGTGATCCGGACGTCGGCGATATCCGGTACGTTGTGGAGGGTGACCGGCTCATCGGTGAGTAAACAGGCGGGGAGCATTTTCAGCGCAGCGTTTTTGTTACCGCTAGCTGTGATCTCGCCGCGCAGGGGGTATCCGCCTTCGATCACGAATTGTTCCATAGATGTGCTCCTGGGCAAAGGGGCGCAGGATCATGGGCCGGGTAGCACGGTTACTCTGTCACCGACGGCCAGGCCAAGCACCTGGCGGGCATTGCCCTGGTTGACGGCAATCTCTAGCTGACCGGCGCTGTTAATCAGGGGAACAGGACTGCCTGGTTTGACTTCGGTATAGGTACGGGCAATGCGGGTGAAGCGCTGCCCGCCCACTGTTAGGGTCACGCGAGTCGGGTCAAAGGTGATCGGAGCGGCATCCGGCTGCAAGCGCGGTGTCAGGGTCAAACGGCCGTCAGCACCCCAGCGACAGGTACCGATGCTGGTGACGGCGTTGCCAAAGTGGTCAATGTAGATGATCTCCCCGCTAAAAGCGTGTGGCGTGACAGACAGGGCCGGGATGGGCAGGGTAATCAGGTCAGTGACTGGACGGCCCAGGGTAGCCAGCGGCTGCCCGCAGGCCAGCCGGGCGGCGGCTGGTGCGAAGAGGTCGCGTCCGTGGAAGGTGGCGGAGAGGCCTTCCGGTGCAATCAGCACTTCGTTAAGGGCTACTGCCTGCCAGTCACGCAATTCAGCCAGCACCTCGCTGAAGACGCCGTTGTCTGGCCCGACAAAGCGGAAATCCCCGGCCTGGATGGCAAGAGCGCGACGGCGCCCACCTACGCCAGGATCGACTACGACCAGGAAGACCGTCCCCCCTGGGAAGTAGCGGTAAGATGTCCACAGTACGAAGGCTGCCTGGCGTACGTTCTGCGGAGCGATCTCGTGGGTGAGGTCGATCATGGGCACGCCGGGGCATTCGCGCTGCAGGACGCCCTTCATCGTGCCGACATAGGCGTCGCGCGTGCCGAAATCGCTCAGCAGGGCGATGGGCGGGAGGGTAGCGGGGTTGCTCATAACGGGGATTGTAGCGGCGGGGTGGGGGCGTGGCAAGGGGGCTTTAGCCGACCGGCTTAAGCTCAAAGACGATCATCTGGCGAATATAGCCCTGCGCATCTGGCCCTTGCTGGTAGTGATAACCCTGGTACACCATCTGTCCGACGTAGATCACGTACCCTGGTCTACTCTGCTCGAAAAGGTGAAGCTCCTTGCCGGCGGCAAGATGATCGCGGATGGCAGCATTGCCCCGCTTGAACTCCATATCGCCACGCTGGCCTTCGCCGGTGTAGAAATAGGTACCTTGATCGGTCCACCCATCAACGTAGCCGGATTCCTGTCCTCGCGGGCTGCGGAACAGAAAGACCATGTTGTGGCTTGCGGGTGTGCTGATGCCACCCTGTTCCTGACCGCCGTAAAGCTTGTGGATATCACGCCGCCGGTACTCCTTGCCTTTGGTGAACATACTTACCTCTCCAACGGCGCTGCGCTGAGGATCATTATAGGGCTGTCCTCAGGGGGGGGCAAAAGCGCAGGATAAGAGGGAGATCTTACTCCATCCGCAGCCCCTCAGCTACCGGCAGGCGGCTCAGCCGCCAGGCAGGATAGACGCCAGCCAGCAGCGCCGCCGCCAGCGCCACGGCAAACGCCCCGGCGAATTCGCCCGGTACGAAGGCGATCTGCATGCTCCACCCGAAGGACCGGACATTGATCACCTCGATCAGGACGATAGCCAGGGCCAGCCCGATCGGCGCGGCCAGCAGACCCGCCACTCCGCCCATCAGGCCGGTCTGGGTGAGCGTGAGCTGCCAGAGCTGGCGCGGGGTCAGGCCGTTGGCGCGCATCACGGCGTATTCGCGGGCATGCTCCAGTTGCAGGGACATCAGCGCGCTCAGGATGCCGATGAAGGCGACGAGCGTCGCCAGCAGTTGCAGGGCGGTGGTGATGGCGAAGGTGCGCTCGAAGACCTCCAGGGCGCTATCACGCAGGCCCCTATTGCTGCGGACGATCAGATTCTGCCCGGCCAGCGTCTCCGTGCGGAGGGTATCGATCACCGCCTGCGGGTCGACTCCGGGGGCGACATCCAGACCCAGTGACGAGACAAAGGGGTCGTCGAAGTAGCGCCGGTAGACCCCGTCATACATCGTGATCGTCCCCTGGTCGGTAGTGTAGTCGTAGTAGACGCCGATGACGGTGAACGTCTGCGGCCCGCGATCGGTCAACAGGGTGATGGTGTTACGCTCCGGTGTGATGCCACGCCGGTAGGCGAACGGTTCGGTCACGATGACCCCGCCATCGACCAGCAGCGGCCACCAGTCGCCATCCGGGGCCAGATTCCAGGCGAAGCGCCGCTGGCTGATGTCATGAGTGATCGCTGAGAGGTTAGCCGGGGGCAGGTCCGGGTAATCCGGGGCGGTGACGGTGACGTTGCGGACGGTGCTGACCCGCGTCACACCATCAACGGCCGCCAGCCGGTCAACCAGAGCCGGGTCCAGATCGGCGGTAGCACGGGTCCCGCCGAGGGTGTGTGGCGAGACGAAGATATCCGCGCCGAGGGTGACGTTCAGCCAGTCAGTCACGGTCAGGCGGAAGCTGGCAATCATGATCCCGACGCCGACGATCACGCTGACGGCAATCGTCAGGGCGGCTACGGCGATCGCTGTACGGCTCAGGGAGCGGATCACGTCGCGGGGGGCAAGACGCCCGACTACGCCGAACAGCCATGTCATCAGCGGCGTGACCAGGCGCATGATCCCGATCAAGACCAGCGGGGTGAGCAGGGCGCTACCGACTACGATCAGGAACAGGGCAGCGAAACCGGCGACCACGCTCTGGGTGGGTACGTGCAGAATGGCGATCCCCAGCACAACCAGGATGAGCGCGGCAGCCGTCATGTACGGTGTGATACGCTGCGAGCGTCGCTCTACCTCGGAACGGCGCATAGTCCCGGCGGGGGGCGTGCGCGTTGCTTCATAGGATGGGATCAGCGCGGCGATCACGCTGGCCACCAGGCCGATGATCGCGCCGGTAAGTAGCGTGGCTGGGTCGATGGTCACCCGCTGCACCGTCACCGAGAAGTATAGATCGCTGATCGTCCGGGCGATCAGGCCGACAACGGCTCTGCCGAGGATAATCCCCAGCGCCAGTCCCAGAATCGTGCCAATCGTGCCCAGCAGGATGGCCTCGCCCAGAATCAGGGTGAAAATCTGGCGGCGGGTGGTGCCCAGCGAGCGCATGATCCCGATCACCGGTTGCCGCTGGACGACGCTGAAGGTGACTGTGTTGTAGATCAAGAAGGCGCCAACGACCAGCGCCAGCAGGCTGAGCGCCCGCAGATTCAGCTCGAAAGCGGCGGTCATCTGGCTCAAGGCGTTATCTCTGGCGCCGGGCGTGGTCAGGGTGGCGCCCGGTGGCAACAGGGCGGTCAGGGCGGCGACATCGTAATCGGGTGGGAGGATCAGGTCGATACGGGAGAGCACGCCGGGTTTGCCCAGCAACTCCTGGGCAGTGGCGATATCCGCCAGCAGCAGTGTGTCCAGCGCCTGGGCGCTCAGGCTGTCGCCTGGGTGGAGCAGTCCGGCAACTTCCACGCGGACCTGCCCGGCATTGATGCCCAGTGTCAGGCTGTCGCCTGGCTGGATGCCATAGCGGTCGGCGAGTGTTGCACTGAGCAGGACGGCACCGGGGCGGGTCAAAAAGAGGTTGAGGGCGTCAAAGGCCGCCTGGTTCTGGCCTTCAATGGCGGCTGTGGTCAGGTAGTCTCGGAAGGGGGCTTCTGCAAAGGCATCCACACCAAGCAACCGCAGAGGCTGATTGTCCAGTTCCATCGCGCTCACATAAGCGTCCACGACCGGGGCGCTGGCACGCAGACCGTATTCGAGCCGGAGGCGGGTATACAGCGCGGTAGACAGGCCCGCTGGGCCGCCGATGATCTGGTGGGTAGCCTTGCCGCTGATACTCTGGGCGCTCAGGGTGAAGGCTTGTTTGGCTGAACGGTTGGCCAGATCGATGGCTACGCCGACTGCCACACCGACAGCCACGCCGACAACGAACAGCACGCTCTGCAACAGGCGGCGGCTGATGTAGCGCCGGGCCAGGCGGAACATCAACAGGCGTCGGGCGATCATCGCTCACTCACCGCCGCGAAGGCTTCAGCGCTCGGTGCGACCAAATGGAGCTTGCCATGCTGCACACGGCAAACCCGGTCGGCCAGCGGGACAATGGCGGGGTTGTGGGTGGCCATAACCAGTGTTTTGCCCGCGTTGCGCGTCAGTTCCAAGAGCAGGGAAAGCACTTCTTGGCCGGTATCCTCGTCAAGATTGCCGGTGGGTTCGTCTGCCAGGACGAGCATCGGCTCGTGCACCAGGGCGCGGGCGATGGCTACGCGCTGCTGCTGCCCGCCGCTGAGCCTGTCCGGGAAGTCGGTGGCGCGCTCCGCCAGGCCGACGCGCTCCAGCATGGCCAGGGCCAGCTTTTGCCCCTGGCGGTGATTCAGGCCGCGCAACTCGTAGGGCAGGGTAACATTCTCCAGGACGGTCAGGGTGGGGATCAGGTTGAAGAACTGGAAGACGATTCCCATTTGGTCGCGGCGGAAGATGGTACGCTCGTGTTCGCTGAGGGTGGTGATATCTGTGCCGTTGACGGTAATGGCGCCACGATCGGCGCGGTCGACGCCGCTGAGCAGGTTGAGGAGAGTGCTCTTGCCGCTGCCGCTGCTGCCCAGCAGGATCAGGAATTCGCCGGTGAAGATGTCCAGGTCGACATTGTCGAGGACGACCAGCTGGCGGCCTCCTTGTTCGTAGATTTTGGTCAGGCTTCGTACCTGCACCAGGATCGGGCGGCGACCGTCGTTGTTGGCCATGTCAGTCTCTGTCCTGTGAAAAGCGCTCTGAATGCGAGGTATCATATCACAAAACGTGATCAATAGCTAGACAGTGCGGCGTCAGACAGGCAACTCTCATAGACTTTTCAGCTACAAAGCGACTGCGCCGGCCCAGGAGAGCCGGCGCAGCAGCGATAGCGCATATTGTTGTAGCCTGGGCTGGCGGCTACTCCGCTTCATGCAGGTTGAGCAGCCCACCCGGCACGCGGGCCTGCTGGGCCTTTTCTTCTTCCTTGCCAAAGCGGATGGTTTCGCCGGTTTCGGTGATCGCTTCAACGGCCAGGCCAAGGCTCTGCAGCTCTTTGACCAGAACACGGAAGCTGGCCGGGATGCCCGGTTCTTCAATTGGCTCGCCTTTGACAATGGCTTCGTAGGTCTTGACACGACCCTGAATATCGTCCGATTTGACGGTCAGCATTTCCTGCAGGGTGTGGGCAGCGCCGTAAGCTTCCAGCGCCCACACTTCCATCTCGCCAAAGCGCTGGCCACCGAACTGGGCCTTGCCGCCCAGCGGTTGCTGGGTGACCAGGCTATAGGGGCCGGTAGAGCGGGCGTGCACCTTGTCCTCGACCAGGTGGGCCAGCTTGAGCATGTGGATGTAGCCCACCGTGACCGGGCGGTCAAAGCGTTCGCCGGTCTTGCCGTCGTAGAGCCACATCTTGCCGTAGATCGGCACAGGCTCGCCCGTCCGGAACATCACGCGGTCGGCCAGCGCCTTGAGGTCATCGCCCCACAGGTCGGGCTGGTAGCTGACGCCCTGTTGTTCCAGCCAGATGCGCAGGGCGATATCACGGGCGTAGCGATCGCGCTCTTCGCGCTCGCGCAGGCTCAGGCCCTCCATCTGGAAGGTAAGGGCTTTCTCCGGGTCGTAGCCACGTTCGCGCAGCCATTCGGCCAGGACGGCGCGGCGGGCGTAGACCTCATTGAGGGCCAGCATTTCGGGATCGTAGCGTCCATTCTGGCCCAGCCAGTATTCGATGAACAGGCGGCGGGCCTGGTCGTCGTCTTCCAGGTATTCGGTATCGTGTTCCTGTTCCTTCAGCCAGTTCCAGGCCCGGCGGGTGATGTCTTTCCATGCCTCGTCGATCAGCCAGGCGCGGCCAAGTTCGGCTTCGATCTCGCTTTCCTCGGCGCCGTCGAACACCGGCGTGATAGCGCGGAAGCCCAGCCGATCCGCCGCCCAGCCCAGGTGAGTTTCCAACACCTGGCCGATGTTCATCCGGCCCGGCACACCCAGCGGGTTCAGGATGATCTCGATTGGCTCGCCGTTGGCCAGGAAAGGCATATCCTCGATGGCGACGACCCGCGAGATCACACCCTTGTTGCCGTGGCGACCAGCCATCTTGTCGCCTTGGGTGAGCTTGCGGCGCTGGGCCACGCTGACGCGCACCATCTGGTCAACGCCAGCGGGCAGGTCGCGGTGCTCTTCCCGGTCGAAGATGCGCACGTCGACGACCTTGCCTTTTTCGCCGTGGGGCAGCCGCAGGGATGAATCCTTGACCTCCCGCGCTTTTTCGCCGAAGATGGCGCGCAGGAGCTTCTCTTCCGGGCTGAGTTCCTTCTCACCCTTGGGGGTGATCTTGCCAACCAGGATGTCATTCGGCCCGACTTCCGCGCCGATACGGACGATGCCGCGCTCATCCAGGTTCTTGAGCGCATCTTCGCCCACGTTGGGGATGTCGTGGGTGATCTCCTCCGGGCCGAGCTTGGTGTCGCGGGCTTCGATCTCGTGCTTTTCGATGTGGACGCTGGTGAATTTGTCCTCGCGGATCAAAGCCTCGCTGACCAGCAGGGCGTCCTCATAGTTGCCGCCTTCCCAGCTCAGGAAAGCGCATAGCACATCGTGACCCAACGCCAGGTTGCCGTTGACGGTCGAGGAGCTATCCGCGATGATCGTGCCGGCCTCCACCCACTGGCCCTTGCGCACAATCGGGCGCTGGTCGATGCAGGTGGACTGGTTGGAGCGATTGTACTTGCGCAGGCGGTAAACACGCTCGCCGCTATCTGTCTTGATGACGATGCGATCGCCCTGAACGCTCATGACCTCGCCGGAGACATCAGCGACCAGCACTTGACCGCTGTCGTAGGCCGCCTGATCTTCCATACCGGTGCTGACGATCGGCACATCGGGCTGGAGCAGGGGGACGGCCTGCCGCTGCATGTTGGAGCCCATCAGGGCGCGGTTGGCGTCGTCGTGCTCCAGGAAGGGGATCAGCGAAGCGCTGATGCCGACGATCTGGCACGGGGCGACATCCATGAAGTCGATCCGGTCAATCGAGGCTCGCACAAACTTCTGATTGTGCCGGGCAGAGACGCGTGTCTCGACGAACTGCCCGTGTTCATCCAGCAACGCGTTGGCCTGAGCGATGAAGTAGTTGTCTTCCTCATCGGCGGAGAGGTAATGCACTTCATTGCTCACATAGGGCGGGATCGGGATATCAGTGACGCCAGCTTTGCGGAGCTTGTTGAGCAGTGCTTCGTCGATCAGCGTGCCTTCTTCCGCCAGCACTTCGTCAGTGGTCGGATGCAGGACATCTTCACCCAGCAGCCGACCGGGCAGTTCCGGGTGGTCAATGGGCAGGCTTCGCAGGACCTTGCGGTAGGGTGTCTCGATGAAGCCGTACTCGTTGACGCGAGCATAGCTGGAAAGGCGTCCGATCAGGCCGATGTTAGGACCTTCCGGTGTTTCGATGGGGCAGATGCGCCCGTAGTGGCTGTGATGCACGTCGCGCACGTCAAAGCCGGCGCGCTCCCGGCGCAGACCGCCGGGGCCGAGGGCGGAGAGGGTACGCTTGTGGGTCAACTCGGCCAGTGGGTTGGTCTGATCCATGAACTGGCTGAGCTGGCTGGAGCCAAAGAATTCGCGTACCGCCGCCACGATGGGGCGGATGTTGACCAGCGTCACCGGGGTGATGCTCTCGCTTTCACGGATGGACATGCGCTCGCGGACGACGCGCTCAGTACGGCGCATCCCCACGCGCAACTTGTTCTGGATCAACTCGCCGACGGTCTTGACGCGACGGTTGCCCAGATGGTCGATGTCGTCCGGGCTGGCGGCGCCGTTGTTGATCTGGATCATCCGGCGCACCAGTTCGACTAGATCATAAGCGGTGACCGTGCGGGTGGTGCGTTCGATCTTGTCGTCCAGCCGCAGGCGCTGGTTCAGCTTGTAGCGTCCCACGCGCTCCAGATCGTAACGCCGCTGGTCAAAGAGCTGGCTGACCAGATACTCGCGGGCGTTATCCAGGGTGGGGGGATCGCCGGGGCGCATCCGCTTGTAGAACTCCAGCAGCGCCGCCTCGGCAATGGTCTGACCTTCCCGCAGGTCCCACTGCGGTTCCATCTTCATGGTGCCCAGCAGGTACTGGTGATCCGGGTCGTTGTCCGTCTCGGCATAGATGGCCAGAAGCTCTTCGTCAGTGCCGGTCTTGATCGGGGAGATGTGGCTGTAGCCATCATCAACAGCGGCCAGGGCACGCAGCAGGATGGTGACGGGGACTGTGCGCTTGCGGTTGAACTTAATGGTGATGTAATCGCTCTTGCGCGTTTCGAATTCCATCCACGCGCCGCGATCGGGGATCAGCTTGGCGGTAGAGAGGAAGCGCCCGGTCGTGCGATCCTCTTCTGCGGCAAAGTACACACCGGGGCTGCGGATGAGCTGGCTGACCACCACGCGCTCGGTGCCATTGATGATGAAGGTGCCCTTTTCCGTCATCAGGGGGAAGTCCCCCATGAAGATGTCGGAAACGGTGACCTCGTCACCGGCCTCGCGGTTGACCAGAGCTACCCGGATGTAAAGCGGTGCGGCATAGGTGATGTCGCGCTCAAGGCAGACTTCTTCACTGTACTTCGGCTCTTCGAACCAGTACTTCAGGCCAAATTGCTCTGCTTCCGGCGATTTGCCGGGGAAGTAGAGCCGCAGGTTACCGTTAAAGCTCTCAATCGGGCTGATTTCGTCAAACAGTTCGCCCAGCCCTTCTTTGAGGAACCAGTCGAACGAGGCCAACTGGACCTCGATCAGGGAAGGCAAATGGTGAACGTCGTGCGTCCGCGCGTAATTCTTAGTATCCAGCCGCCGCCTCATGAGCACTCCTCTATGCAGTTGACTCCCCAAAGGTGTGAGCACGCGATCCGAGTGGCCGACGATGTGTGATGTCCGCTGCGTCGTTTCCAAGAGGTAGAGCAGAAAAACTGCAATCTAGCATTTTACAGAGAAAGGGTATGGAAGTCAAGAACGATTTTCAATTCCACAGCATGTGCGCTGCGGGGCGCCAGGGGCTGCGCGGGGAGAAAAGGCAGGTTGCAGCGTAGAAACGGCGCTGCTATAATCCCGCCGCCTGGACTACCCTGGCCGCAAAAAGGGCTAGAAACGGCAGCCTGACTGGACTACAATAAGCCGGTGCGGGGCTGATGGCTGGCTTGGCAATCCCCGGGCAGCCCACACACGAGGAGACCATACACCATGAAGACGGCGCTGCAGATTGTGCAGATCATCATTTCTGTCGCCCTGATTGTCCTGATCATCCTGCAGGCAAAGGGCAGCGGGCTGGGCAGCCTGTTCGGCGGCGAAGGCGGGGCGATTACCAAGACTCGCCGCGGGCTGGAAAAGACGCTGTTTCAACTGACTATTGGCCTGGCGGTCGCCTTTTTGACTATTGCCATCGTCACCGTTGCGTTCTTCGGCTAAGCTTCCCGTGGGTCTGGGCGCACGAGGCGGGGTGTTTTGCGCGTGCAGAACACCCCTTCCGTTGTTCCGCATCCCATCCGCTCAGGCGTGATCTTTCACGCCGGCCAGGAGAAAAGGAGAAGCCGCGTGCTGCGAGGACTGAAGTGGCAGCTCTTGCTGCTAACCCTGGCCATTATCCTGCTGGGAGGGGCCATTCTCCTGCAGCCTGGCCAGCCAGAGGAAGCCCCCCCACAGTTGCCACCACCGACGGTCACTCCTGTGTCAGCGACAGTCCTGCCGACCCCACTACCACCCCAGGCGATTGACTCCCCGGTGGTATTCCGGGAAGGGGTGGTGGGCCAGGTGCAACGCCTGAATCCCCTTTATGCTGATCTGAATCCGGTTGACCGCGACATCACCCGCCTGATCTTCGAGGGGTTGGTAACCACCAACGCTTACGGCGAATACCAGCCGTTGTTGGCTTCAGAATGGCTGATCGCCAGCAATCAGCTGGAGTATGTGTTTCGCCTGCGCCAGGATGTGCTGTGGCAGGATGGCCTGCCATTTACGGCGGCGGATGTTGCAGCGACGGTTGCGCTGCTACAGTCTACCGATAGCGCACTGCCGGAGGACTTGGTCGCCTTCTGGCGGACGGTTGAGCTGGAAGTCCTGGACGAGTACACCGTGCGTTTCCGGCTGGCTCAGCCGCTGGCGGCATTCCTCGATTATCTGCGGGTGGGCATCCTGCCAGCTCATGTCTTTGGTGGATTGCCGGCGGCGCTCTTGCCCGGCCACCCGTTCAACCTGTCGCCGATTGGCACTGGCCCGTACCAGCTGGAAGCAGTCAGTGGCAGCGACGCAGGCGTGACTGCGGTCAGTTTGCGGGTGGCGCCGGCCTTCCGGCAACGCCCGGAAGGCCGCGGCACTTACGCTATGGAGCGACTGGTCTTCCGGACGTTCCGTTCGCAGGAGGATGCTCTGGCTGCCCTGCGTGCCGGGGAAATTGACGGCCTGGGTGGTGTTGATGCGACGGCCGTGACTGATCTGGAGCAGGCCGGCATTGTCCACACCCACCTGAGTCTTGCTCCGGTTCTCGGTGTGGTGCTGTTCAACTGGGAGAGTGCGCATACCGCCGCCTTCCGCGACCAGCGGGTGCGTCAGGCGCTGATCGCCGGCGTGGACCGGACAGGACTTGTCAATCGCCAGTTGAGCGGTAAAGCTGTCGCGGCGGATAGCCCCCTGATCCCCGGCTCGTGGGCCTACCGGCAGGTGGACGCCTGGCCCGCTTATGATCCGGTGGCCGTGCGGGAGTCCCTCGGCGCAATCACCTTTGCCCGGCCCACCCCTACACCGGAGCCGACGCTCACCCTGGCGCCAGAGGAAACAGTGGAGCCAACGCTTACCCCAACCGAGCCACCACCAGTCTATGATTTTGGCCTGTTGTGCAGTGATGATCCGCTCCATGTCGCTGTGATGACCGATCTGGCCAGTCAGTGGTCGCAGCTCGGCCTGGAAGTGCGCCTTGAGGCGGTTCCTTTGCAGGAGTTTTACCGCCGTCTGGAAGACGGCGACTTCGATGTGGCGCTGGTGGAGTTGAGCCTGAGTCCCCGTGTCGATCCTGACCCCTACGCCTTCTGGCATCAAGGCCAGTATCCGGATGGCCAAAACTACGCTGGGATCAACGATCGGCGTAGCAGCGAATTGCTGGAACGCGCCCGCCGCGACCCAAACGGTATCCACCGCGCTGAGTATTACGCTGAATTCCAGCAGGTGTTTGCCAGCCGCACGCTGGCGCTGCCGCTGTACTACCCGGTTTACGCCTATGCCGTCAGCGCCCGCTTTGAGGGCATTGAAATCAGCTATATGAGTACACCTGCGGACCGCTTCTTTAGCCTGGCTGGCTGGCGACTGGTTGGGCGCTGAAACAGGATTGACCCACCCTGACCGCCATGCTATACTACTGCCCACGCGGTGGGAGCCTCTCGTCGCCCGGAGGGATGGCAGAGTGGTCGATTGCGACGGTCTTGAAAACCGTTGAGGCCGTAAGGTCTCCGGGGGTTCGAATCCCTCTCCCTCCGCCTTGACAACCTCATATCCGGGGAGGTGCCAGAGTGGTCGAATGGGGCCGCCTGCTAAGCGGTTGTCGGTGGTTAAAGCCGACCGCAGGTTCGAATCCTGTCCTCCCCGCCTGATGAGACGTCCGGTCTGTGTTGATCGGACGTTTTGTTTCCCCCTTGGCCGAACTTGCCGCTGCACTCATGATCGGCCACAATGGTCCCGGTCGGGCTGGTGCGCCGTCCTCAGGGAGCGGTGATATGAGCGCGTCGCGTTCGCTATTGCGCGGCTCGGACGTTTACCTCAATGCGATCGCCGAGGATGATTTGCCGGTTATTGTTGCCTGGTACCAGGATGTAGGGTTCCTGCGTCTGTTTGACGCTCGCGCTGCCGCGCCCCGCACGGTGACCCAGATTGGGGAGGAAATCGCGCAGAAGCAAAAGTCGCCCTGTGACTTCAGTTTCGCCATCCGCCGGGTGGACACTGGCGCTCTGATCGGCCTGGTGGAGATCGATGGTATTCTATGGACGCATCGCATTGGTGGGCTGGGGGTGGCCATCGGCAGCGCGGAGCATCGCGGTCATGGGTACGGGACGCAGGCCTGCCGCCTGGCGTTGGATTTCGCGTTTGAGGAGCTAAATCTGCATCGTATCACCGCGACCGTGTTCAGCTACAATACTGCTTCCCGGCGGCTGTGCGAGCGGCTGGGCTTCCAGCTGGAAGGTGTCTTCCGCGAGTTTCTGGAGCGCGATGGGCAGCGCCATGATATGCTGCTATTTGGACTGCTACGCCATGAGTGGATCGCCCGCCGACCGTGATGAACGCCCTAACCTTCCGCCCCGCGACCGCTGCTGACCAGCCAACCATCCGCCAGATAGTCTACCGCGCCAGGATCAATCCGCTGGGGTTGGATTGGCGGTGCTTCCTGGTGGCAGAGGAGGATGGCCGGATTGTCGCTATTGGCCAGATTAAGCCTCACGCCGATGGCAGCCGTGAACTGGCCTCCCTTGCTGTCATATCCTCACGGCAAGGGCAGGGGATCGGTAGCGCCATGGTCAGGATGCTCCAGGCCCGCAACAGCGCCCCGCTTTATCTGACCTGCCGGGCCGGCCTGCAGACGTATTACGCTCGTTTTGGGTTCCGGACGATCACACCGGATGAGATGCCGCCCTATTTCCGCCGCATCGCCTGCCTGATGAATCTGGGCGCGCCAGCTGGCGGACCGCGTCTGCTGGTCATGCGCTGGGATGGCCCTGCGCCGGATCAGGGACAGTCGCCCTCCCAGACCAGGGCGTAAACGGTCATGTTGCTGCCACCCGCTGCCATCGCCCAGGGTGAGCCGGTGCTGTAGACCGGGCACAGCCGCCCGTCGCTTGCGTCGCCGCCCGGCACCTGATCGGGGAAGGCCATCAGGTAGCGGGCCTGCCGCGCCTGCATCAGCGTCCAGAGCGCCTCGCTGTTGCGGATGATCGGGATCACCTCCGGGCTGACCAGCCCGGCCAGGTCGAGGATCGGGCGCGGCGCGTAGTAACCAACTGCGCCGATATCGTGCACCACCAGCAGATCTTCCGGCGGGATGTTGGCCGCAATCCAGCGGGCTGCTGCAACCATCTCTGTCTCGATAATCCGCACGTCCTCCCCGAACTGTTGTGCCCCAATTCCCCAGAAGGCGATGTACAGGACGACTGTCGCCAGTGCCAGCGCCCGCCCTGCGACGCGCCCGGCCATCTGCTGCTGCCTGGCCCGGTGCAAGATCAGACCGGTTCCGGCGACGCCCATGATGATCAGGTGTGGCAGCGCAGGCATGACATAGCGCCCGTGCTGATAGGCGGCCGGCAGGCGAGCGGCATACAGTCCGATCAGGGCCAGCGCCCAGACCAGCGGCGCCAGCAGTAGCGCAGCAACTCGATCCTCACGCAACCGTTGCGCCAGCGTCCCCGCCATGACGATCGCCCCCGGCAGCAGCATCACCTGCCCCCCGGCCAGGATGGGCAACAGCAGGTCGGCAATGCGTTGGAGATAGGGGCGCTGGAGCAAAATGGCGTATTCCGCCTGCTTGGCGGACGCTGTGCCTGGGAAAATGCTGCCGCCCAGATTGAGGTTGAAGAAGGCATACGGCACGAATCCGGCCAACCAGCCCAGCCCGATCCCCAGCGACCAGAGCAGGGTGCTGCGCCAGTGGCCCTGTGGGCGGGCAAGCCACATCAACACGCCGAGCAGACCCAGCAGACCGGCCCCTTCTGGGCGGGTGAGCATCGCTGCCGCGCCCAACAATCCCAGCAGCCCGCCTCGCCGTAGCAGGGCGCTGGCGGAGCAATTGGCGGTATCCAGTTCGCGCCAGACCAGCGCCATCATCCCCAGCGTCAGCGTCCCGAACAGCATTGTCTCCATGCCAGAAGCACCCGCCCAGACCATATGCCAGGCCAGAATTACCGCCATACCGCTCCACAGGCCAACGCCGGGCATCCAGGGAGCAAGCCGCACCCCTAGCCGTGCCGCGATCAGACCGGCTCCAGCCAGTGCCATGCTTCCCATCAGCGTTGTCCATATCAGGTATGGAATGCCCAGCCAGTAGCCCACCGCCAGCAGTAGCGTGTAGAGTGGAGAAGTGCTGCCCGCCGATGGCTCACCCGGCACGAAAGCCCATACGCCGGTCTGGGCCAGGTTGCGGGCGTAAACCTGGTGAATCCAGGCGTCATCTAGCGGGAAGCCTGCCTCGCCCATGCTTGCAGCAATGAACATATACCCGAACACGCTGACTACCGCTGCCAGCACGATTACGCTGTCCCGACGGTTTGGCCTCAGGTGGACCATGATTCCTCTCGCTATGGCGAACATCTGTGCTATCATTGAGAATGTCTGGCTGCTCTGGGTGCAGTCTACCGCCAATAGCTCGCCCGGCCAATGTTCAGGAGGTCCTGATGTCTCGCTTTGCCGCCCTTATTCCTCTCCACGTAGCCCGCACCGTCGCGCTCCACGCCCAGCGCCTCGCCGATCCGCTTCGTCAGGACGCCCCACCGCCGACTCGCCGCGATATCCTTGGCGTGGTGGAACAGCTTGGCGCCATCCAGATCGATACACTGCAGATGGTGCAGCGCAGCCACTACCTGACGCTGTGGAGCCGGCTGGGGAGTTACGATCCGGCTGATGTGGATGCCCTGGCCTACGGTCGCGGAGCGGATCCAGACGACCGCCAGCTTTTTGAATACTGGTTCCACGCCGCGTGTCTTATTCCCTTGAGTGAATACCGGTACTCGCTGCCACACAAGCGCCGCAATCGCGAAAGGCCCGACTCCTGGCACAGCCACTGGCTGGCTACTCCGGAGGCACGGACTGTGCTGACTTACGTGATGACGCGCATCAAGGAGCAGGGGGCGGTACGGGCCGCCGATTTTGAGCATGATGGGCATCGTGGCGGAAGCTGGTGGAGCTGGAAACCGGCCAAGCGTGCGCTGGAAATCCTTTTCACGGAGGGCACCCTGATGGTGGCCGATCGCGTCAATTTCCAGCGTGTCTATGACCTGACCGAGCGTGTCCTGCCGGACTGGGTGGACACCAGCGAGCCAACTCTGGAAGAAACGCGCCGCTACTTGATGACCCGCGCCGTGCGCGCCTTTGGCCTGTGCGAGCCGCTGCAGGCCGCCAATTACGTGCATATGAAGCGTTCCACTGCTCGCCCTCATGTGGAGGCGCTGTTGAAGGCGGGTGAACTCCTGGAAGTGAATGCCGAACTGGCAGATGGCCGGACAACGACAATGGTTCTCCACCGGGATAACGCCCCGATTCTGGAGGCGGCGCTGGATGGGGCGCTGGCCGCCCGCCGCACCACCTTCCTCAGCCCGTTCGATAGCCTGTTCTGGCCGCAGGGCCGTGACCGGCAATTGTGGGGCTTCGAGCAGACGTTGGAAGCCTACAAGCCCGCGCCGCAGCGCCTCTGGGGCTACTTCTGCCTGCCCATTCTGCACGGAGACCGCCTGATCGGGCGCTTCGATCCCAAGCTGGAGCGCAGGAGTGGCACGTTGATTCTGCGCACGCTTTACCTGGAGCCAGGAATCGAACTGGGGGACGAACTGGTTGCAGATGTAGCGGCGGCCATGCGCGATTTCCTGCGCTTTCACAACGCCAACAATCTGGTCATCGAGCGCAGCGATCCGCCTGCGTTTGGCGAGCGGCTGCTGGCCGCGCTTTAGGGCAACACGCCAAACAGCCGGACACGGGGCTGATCTTCCAGTCGAATGGGATGCAGAAAATCGACCTGCACCCGGCCGGTGTATAGATCGTCCAGTGGTGCTGTGCGGTTCTCGTCCAGTAAGAGATGTGTCACGCCATAGCGTGCCGCCAGTTCGCGCACCGCTTCCGGGCCGGAGTCCGGTACCACGATTCCCATCAGGCCGGTGTGATAGTATAGCGCCGCCGGGTCATTGCACATCACCACGGCATCCGGCGGGAGAACCGCTTTTACGGCGGCGAACAGCCCTGCACTATCAGCGTCCTTGCCCCAACGCCCGGCCACCGCCGTGATAGTCAGGACTATTGCTGCTACCAGCGCCGCTACGGTGAAGACCTGCTGCGCCTGGGCCGGTCGCCAGGTCCGGCGATGGCGAGCTACCCACGCCACGGCGTCATCCAGCCCCAGCAGGCCCAGCGCCATCCACCACGGGATCAGCGCCGCCGCCGAATGGAACAGCCCGCCCCGGTAGCCAGGATAGGCGAACACCAGTGTCATTGCCAGGTGCAGCAGCACGGCATAGACCCAGACCGGTAGCAGGCGCGGATCACGCCAGCGCCGGGCCAGTGCCAGCAGGATCAGCGGAGCCAGCACTACCTGTCCTTCCACGGCCACAAACGTATCCAGGTTGTTGGTGAACGCCTCCCACCGGCTGCGGAGGATATTCTCCGCGCCCCAGGCCAGAAAGTTCGCCAGGCTCATCGACGGGGGGTAGCTGACCAGCTCATTGTAGCCGCGCAGCCAGATCGTCGCCGTCCCGCCCAGCGGTAGTGGCGTGCCGATGACCTGCCAGTTGCGGATAAACCAGGGCAGCATGACCAGCCCGTATCCGGCTAGCCCGGCGAGGGCGGCCCACTTCCGGCGCGTTAGCGGCACTTCCTTGTCCGATGTATACGACGGCCAAAACGCGACTGCAAACAACACAATCATGAACAGCAGCCCATCAGCGCGGGTAAGGTGCGCGATCCCGGCCAGCGCTCCGGCCAGCGCAAAGGAGCGTCCCTGCCACCGCTGCCGCCCCAGGCCCATCACTCCCAGGCTCAGCGCTCCGGCCAGCCCGAATGGCGTGAATGTCTCCGGCATGGCCAGGTAAGGCGCATAGAACCCGCAGAACACGGTCAGCAGCCCGGCTCCCCAGGCATGGCGCGCTGTGCCGCCCAGTGCTGCTCCCAGGCGGAAGGCCAACAGCGCCAGGGCGGCCCACATCATTACGAAAAACACCTGCGCCAGCCGGAAGGATCCACCTGCCAGCGCCACCACCAGCGACGCCAGCGGCATCCAGTAGGTGTGCGCCGGAGCGGGCAGTGCTTCTGGCGCGTTGAGGTAGGTCAGGGCGATGTACGGGTCGGTCAGGCCCTGGCCGCCAGCCAAGCGCGTCCCGGCATTGTAGTAGTAGTAGGCGTCGGTGTACGTCGGACCGGGGATGCCTGCAGCCACAAGGGCGCCAACCAGTAGGGCGATGGCGGCTACGGTGGTGTAGTCCCGGCGCATCGGCGTGTACCCGCTCACGGTTTTACCTCGTAGATCGTTATCGCCCCCGCCGTAAAGGCGGGCCGCAACCAGTCAGCGTGTTCCGGCCCCCACACGCCTTCACTTGCCGCTGCTCGATCGTACCATACGTAGTCAGCCCCTGCTGTCTCTAGCAGGACCAGTCGCTCTTCATCGCTCATGCCTTCCGCTGCGAAGAACGCTTTGACCTGCGCCTGCCTGGCGGCAAAGTCCCTGGTCTCGATCCAGTGGCCGATGTACACGCGTCGCCCGGTGAATGCCGGGATTTCCCCCCCACGCTCGAATGTGCTGAAAACCACACTGGTCACCGGCTGCTCACGCAGCCAGTCCTGTGCTGCCAACGTGTCGCGGTCAAGAAACAGGGTGGGATGGTCCGCCGGGTTCGCTGTCAGCGCGGCGGAAAGGATAAACAGGGCGTGGGTCAACGTGCTGAACGATAGCCCGGTAATCAACAGCAGCCTCCAGCGGGCGATCGGCCATCCCCGTGCCAGCCAGCGCTGCCGCCACTCCTCCAGCCCTGACGCCGCCAGTATCGCCAGCGGCGCCTGGACACCCATCAGGAAGCGACGCTGGGTCGGCAGTGGCGCATACAGCAGCAGCGCGACGAGGATCAGCCAGACCAGCGGCAGCAACCAGTGCCTGTCCCTTACCTGCCACAGGTTTACCAGCCCGACACTGGCCGGGATCAGCAGCCAGAAGTAGGCGAGCAGGTAGTAGATCGGTGGCGGCGAGAGAGTGATGTTTTGCGCAGCGAACACCTGCCAGACCGGGTGACTGTTGAACGCTGCCCAGTCGTAGGCGACCACCAGCCCGTGAACCAGCGCTACTGGCGTGAGCATCAGCAGTTGCCGGAATGCCAGCCTGCGGCGGACGAAGGCGATCAGCGCCAGCGTCAGAGACAGCAACGCCGTTAGCAACAGGTCAAACGGCTGGAGCAGCCCCAGAATAAGGCTGAGCAGCGCGAGCCAGCCAGTCCCGCGCCACGACGGCGCGGCCAACCAGCGATCCAGGACGAGGGTAAAGCCGAGCAGCGTGGCGATGGCTGCGCACATGTGGGGGAAGGTTAGCGCCGTCAGCAGGGTGTAGGCGTCCAGCAGCCAGAATTCGATCGGAGCCAGATCTGCCGCCTGGGCAGGCGTGACCAGATACAACACCCAGCCCAGGCCGCCTGTGACCGTCGCTAGCAGGAACGCCCACCACCGCCCGCGCTCTTCCGGCAGCCAGCGGGCCACAAACTGCCAGATCATGACCCACATCAGAACCATCACTGCCAGCCGGGCCAGCTGGTAGGCGGCAACCGGCGACAGTCCGGTCACACGGGCGATCTGCCCCAGTGCCGTGTAAAAGGTCTGCAGCAGGGCGGCGGGGTGCTCCTCCGGTGTGAACAGCAGGTGATACAGCCATTCGCCGCGCAGGCCAAGCTGAATCTTGGCCAGGTGACTGTTGTAATCCACCCGCGTCTGGGCGAACGCGTTGCCGGTGAAGGTGCCTCCCTCCGGCGCATTGAGGTACCCGACGAGGTACGGTATGTTGACAGCGATCAGCAACAGGCCGATGGCGACCCAGACCCGGCGCGGGATGGGAGTCACGGGGCTTCCTCCGGGCAATGCGGGGTGTAGTCGTCCGGGCTGCTGAAGGGGATGAGCAACAAATCCTCAAAGGCGACCGCCTGTCCTTCATTGTAGTGGGTGCGCAGCCAGCTCAAGTGGGGATGGGCTTCTACACCCGGCAGGCTGAGATACTCTTCCTCCTCCTGGGCGAAGATCACCAGCCAGACTCGCCCGGCCCCACCCAGCGTTGCTGGCAGGCAGTGTTCACCGATCAGTCCCAGTACTTCCTGCGTGGGTAGCGCCAGCGTATCCTCTCCACTGCCAGGCCGGTCGGCCATGTAGGCCTGCGGCAGGGCACGGTCGTAGTAGACCATTGGCAGCATGGTCAGCTTGTTGCTGTGCACAATCGCGTCGCCAGGGGCGGCGTTGGCCCGCAGGTAGGCGACTGCTTCCTGAAACGGTGGGTTAGGAAAAGTCCGCCAGGTGACCTGAAAGACATACCCCGCGCTGGCCACGATCAGCCAGGCAGCCACGACCAACGCAGCGATCGGGCGTGGTAATCCGCCGCGCACCAGCAACCACGCCAGGGCGATGTACAACAGCACTCCCTGTGCCACCAGCGCGCGATCCAGGTAGACCGGTGTGAGCACCTGCGAGGCCAGCCAGAGCAGGGCGGTCGATCCCGCCAGCAACCAGATCACGCCAAGCAATGCCCTCCGCTCTGGGGAATGCATCCGCCGCCAGTGTAGCCGGATCTGCATGATCAGCAAGACCGTCAGTATTACGCTAATGACGAAGCCGGTGCTGCTCCACGGCGCCGGGTAATCGAGGCTGACCGTGATGAACGAGCGCAGGGTCAACAGCGGGCGCAGGATCGACGGACGCGGAATCCAGTAGTACGCCTGCAACTTGCCCAGTTGCCCTGGCAGGTTGATCAACCAGGGCAGGTAGAGCAATACGGCCAGCCCCGCCGCCGCCATGGTGGGGAGGATTTTGCGCCAGGCGCGCGCCAGCAGCGGGATCAGACCCAGCGCTGCCAGATAGAACGCGGCGAGTTGCTGCGTGTACATCGCCAGCGCCGCCAGTACCCCGAAGCCGATCCACCACACCGCTCGCTCGGAGTGCCATGCTCGCCAGTAGGCCCAGGTCGCCAACAGAAGCAGCAAGGCCAGCAGCGCGTACATGCGCGTTTCTTGAGAGTACTGGATGTGGAACGGCGCCAGGGCCGTGATCAGCGCCGCTGCCATGCCCACCCGCCGGTCAAACAGTCCTGCTGTCAGACGATAGACTACCGCCACTGTTAGCAGGCCAGCAAAGACGCTCAGCAAGCGCACCATCTCCGGTGACTGGCCGAAGACGCGCATCCAGCCGTTTAGGATGATGTAGTAGAGCAGGGGGTGAATGTCCGCAGCGCCGCCTTCCACCGGCGTTAGCGTGCCGTAGAGCATCGCGCTCAGGCCCTTCTCGGCGAACAGCACGGCAAAGGCTTCGTCGTACCAGAGCGCCCGCCCACCCAGGTTCACCAGCCGCAGACCGAAGGCTAGCAGCAGGATCAGCGCCAGCCGGCGCAGGACGTAGGTCCTGTCCGCCGTGCTCATGCCGCCGTCTCCTTGAATCCGAGTGGCGTGAGGGGCGCCTGGTCTAGCCACAACCGCCGCGAGATCAGCAGCAGGATCAGTATCCCGAAGGGCAGTGGCAGGTACATTGCCGGATGCTCGAACTTGCCCTGCACAGTCCACAGGAACAACGCCCATAGGCCGATGATCAACACAACTTGGGCCAGCGCCACTACACTTGGCCCACGCTGTCGATCGGCAGTGGTTAGCGTTGCGAAGTAAAAGAACAGCGGGATGTTGAATACCACGAAATGCGGTGTCGCCGTGCGCACCGCGATCAGATGAGTGATGGTTAGCGTCAGGACAATCGTCCAACCGAACTCCGTCGCCCGTCGCCGGACGATCACACGCCACCACGCCCACAGTAGCAGGGCGAATAACGCGCCGCCGATCATGATTTCGCCCGGCGCGCCGAGGAACGGCAGATAGACCCGCGTCAATACCCACAGCGGCGAGCCGATGGCTGTGTAGGAGGGATAACGCGCCAGTTGCTCCCACCATTCGCCGAACCAACCTGGCAGGACGATGAACGACCAGGCCATCAGTCCGCCCCAGACCAGGACAAACGCGCTGATCAGCCGCCAGCGACGTTCCCGCAGTCCCCACAGGAGCAGGAACGGCACAAACAGGAACCCCATCTGCGGTTTGATCGTTGAGAGTGCCAGCGCCGCGCCGGCCAGCTCATCCCTTCCGCGTGCCAGCGCCCACAGTGCCAACACTTCCAGGAAGTAGACTACCAGCCCGGGCTGGCCGAGCAGGATTCCGCGCGCCGCCGGGTAGAAGAAGATCGCCCATAGCACCGACAGTCCTAGCAGGAACGGCCCTGGTTGCCAACCAAAGACAGCGATCAGTAGGGCCAGCGCACCGATCTGGAGCGCGATCAGCAGCGCCAGCCAGATCGCCTCCGCCCAGACATACGGCAGCGGCGCCAGGGGGGCCAGCAACAGAGTCGTGTACATCGGGTAGGCGTAGTAGCCAGGATCTTCGCCCTCCTGGGCCGGTCGCCCATAGATGCCGACCTGAATGCTTAGGCTGGCTTCTTCACCGTAGGGGTCCAGCCTGTCGATCCAGAAGGACCTCACCCCTGACCAACGTGAGAAGAAGTCGTTCGCACCGGGGTAGGGTCTGCTCTTGAAGGTGTAGATTCCCCAGGTTACTGCCGCGAAGGCCAGCAGCCCGGCCAGGATCAGCAGCCCCATGCCGCGTCTAGTCTTCACCAGTTACTCCTTTGTCACTGGCTAAGCGCAGCTGGGTGTAAAGGAATGCGGCCAACCCGACCAGGATGATCGTCCGCCCGATCACCAGCGCAATGAATGGCGGGCGTAGCGCCCCTGTGATCAAACCGAAAGGGTTGTCAGTGCGGATGAATAGCAGCGGATATTCTGTGAAGACGATGAAGCTAAGCAGCAGCAGAAGTAACACCCCGAGGCGTGTGGGAAAGCACAGCAGGACGAGCGGAATGAGTAACACCAACCACTGCGCACTCCAGCCCTGTGCCCATAGAAAGAATATCAGTAGCGTGAAGGTGGCCAGGGCGACAACACCCCAGTCATCGATGCGACGGGTTCGCAGAAGTCCGGCCAGTCCCAGTCCGCCGAAAACGGCTAGGCGCAATAGCGGCGGGACTACCGGCGGATAGCCGCGCAGCGCCAGCGCTGTGGCCGGATCAGTTCGTATTTCCGGCCCGCCAAACACGCCGGTCCCATAGTTGCCGTCCAGCAGCGCCCAGATCGTGCCATAGGAGGCCTTGTTGAATTGCACGACGAGGGACAGTGCGCCCATCTCTCCAGTCGCGGCGATCAGTCCGGCATAGACCAGGGCGAATACCCCCAGACTGAGTAGCGTGTAGCGCAGCGCCTGCCGCCAGGGCCGTATCCGCCAGACGACAGGTAGCAGGATCAGCGGCACGAACTTGACTAGCCCACCAGCGGCGACGGCCAGCGATGAGCGATCATCGCTACCGATCAGTAGCCACCATAGGCCGAGCAACAGGGCAAAGGCCACGATGGCTTCGAAATTCCACCAGATGAAGACGGCGGGGGCCAGTAGCGCAGCGTAGATCCACGCCAGGGCCAGCCCGGTGTTGCGCCCATACAGATGGCTGCCAATGCGGTTCAGCAGGATCAAGTTGCCGGTATCAAAGACCAGCAGGATTAAGCCCAGCACGCTGGCAAAGGCGGTATAGGATGGCTCACCGGTGGCCAGCAGGCGATACAGGCTGACGTAAAGCCAGGGCCAGAGCGGTGGAAACTCGCTCCAGTAATCGCGATAAGGGTACAGGCCCTCATCACTGAGCTGGGCCAGGCTGTAGTAGTAGAGCATATCTCCACCAGCGGTCACACCGCGCTCCACGCCCCCTACAACCAGCGGCTGGTACACAATAAGCAGTAGCAACCGCAGGCCGATGAACAGGTACAGTAGCAGGCGGAAGTCGCCCAGCAGTGTTGTCGGCGCATCTCTGTCGTTGCTCATGACACATCCTCCCGTACGAAGATGGCTGCTACGTCATCCTCGTAGTCCAGCCGCCAGCCCGGTTCCTGCCGCAGGGCGCTGGCCAGCACACTGTGCGCTTCGATCACGATCCAGCTGATGTTGTGCCGCTCCAGGGCCGCCTGCCAGTCGCCCTGCAGAAAGGTGATGTTCAGATACTCGCGCAGGAAATCGTCGCCATACAGATCGGTACGGCCATCGACATAGACCGGATAACCCGGTGCGGCGAACATCAGGTAGCCGCCCCAGTTGTAACTGTTGAACATCAGCCCTTGCGGTCGGGTGGCGTTAATGTGCTCGGCGGCGCGGACGGGCAGTACGGCGTTCTGAGCCTCGCGGATCATGGTCGGGTTGAGCGCATAGGCGATCTTGCCGGCGACGGCCAGCGCGATCAGCACCAGCAGCAACCAGTTCAGGCGGGCCATCGCCGGCGTAGCCCGCTCTGATAGCCTGATCCGCCAGCCGCGATCGACCAGCCAGACATCGGCGTGACGAGCCAGCACCGGTGTCGCCACCACGGCGAACAGGGCGATATTACGTCCTGCCAGCAGGGCCATGAAGCCTGTTCCGCTGACGAGCGCCAGATCAGTCCAGTCGAGATGTTCGCTGCTCAGACCGGCAAAACCCAGTGCGCCGATCAGCAGCCAGACGAACGGCCAGGTGTGCCGTTGGTGAAAGTCCGGCGAGGCCCATTCCTGAATGAAATCCTGCAGCACGCCGATGTTGACAGTAGAAAAGGGCACTTTGAGTATTTCCAACCCAAAGGGGTTGATCACCAGCGCCGCTGCTGAGATCAGTCCGATCAGCAGCAACCGACCGATCCCTCGCCAGCCCACGACTGTTTCTGTCCGGGGGCCGAAAAGATTGCCTGCCACCTCTCCGGCGATGAAGCCAGCGAGCAGGATAAACGCTGTGGCAAAACCGGCGTGCATGTTACCCCAGATGAGCACAACCACTGGAATCAGCCACAGCCGGTCTATGCGCCGCCATTTGTAGAGCCACAGCAGGTAGTAGACCACCGTGCTGAAGAAAAAGGTGAACATCTGCGGCCTGGGCGACCAGAAAACCGCCGCTGTCGCGGCACCCAGCACGATCGCCAGCGCGCGCACGTACACGCTGGCGTCGCTGGCAGCATAGACGAAGGCCATGCCGCCCACGGCCAGCAGGCCGGCGAGCAGGGCCAACCCGGCACTGCCGCTGTCACCCATCCCGAACAGGCGGTAGACCAGATACAGCACATTCTGAGAAGCCCAGCTGTGGTTGATCCATGGTGCGCCCGCTCGCGTGTGGGAGAATAGATCAGCTCGTACCACCGTCTGATGCTCGATCTGGTATTCACCGCTGCGGAGATGCCACCAGATGTCGGTATCGACCGGCGTGCGGACAGCCATCGCCAGCAGGAGCAGGAACAGGATCGCCGTCGTCAGTCGCCGCATCGTCAACTGTCGCCACATGCTCTCACCATCCCCCTGCCAGAATCTGCCCACGCAGTGTAGCACAGGCAGCAGCGCAGGCAAGTCTTCGTATTCTTTCACGCAAAATGTTACCGAGGGGGTATGGTTCACTCAAAAGATAATGTTACCGAGGGAACCATGTCCAGCGACGAACAGATGACCATTGATGAACGACGCAAGTACCTGCGAACGATG
>JABLXG010000020.1 GCA_013178165.1 Anaerolineae bacterium | reverse complement strand
CCACTCGGGGATCGGGCAGGTCCCGAAAACTGATGAGTAAGCTGATCGGGTTTTCGTCTGACATAGTGCCTCCTGGTTAGAGGCATCCTATTATTCCCTATCAGCACTTTTGATGCGATTGCCCTGGTTGCCGGCCATGCCGCCGCTGGGCTGGCATCTGGCCGACCGCGAGCGCTTCCAGGCGGAATATGACCTGTTAACCGGCGACGGGCTGGCCGTCAGCATCACCGAGTGGGATGCCGACCAGCGCCCGCCGCTGGAGATCTGCTTTCTGGTCGGGCGGATGGGCGGCGATCACGTCCTGCTGCTGATCACCGGTTATAATTATCCGGCCACGCCGCCAACCGTGCGGATCGCCCCGATGCTCAGGCTGCAGGACAGTGAGGATATGTTCGCCCGGCTGTGGGCCGAATCGCGCCCGCTGACCGCCCAGGAGACGCCCGACCTGCCCTGGACGGCGGAGCGCACGCTGCTGGAACTGGTACGGGCGGTGGAAGCCGCCCTCAGTGGCCCCGCGGCCAGCAGCCCCGCGCCGGGCGCTCAGGCGACCGATGAAGGGTGAAGGCGGCTGGTTCGCCGCCGGGAAAAGTCGTACCCGCAGGCGTGGCAGCTTGCCTCTCCTGTGGCAAGTGCGCTTTCCCCCTGCATCCAGCGTCGGGCGTTTAGCGTATAGAGAGTCAGGATCGAGCAGAGGTGAGGAACCATGACCGCCTGGGATCGCATTGAGCGCCTGCTGGGCAAGGAGGCGCTGGACTACCTGCACAAACGCACGGTTGGCATTGTCGGGCTGGGTTCCGGCGGCGGCTTCGTGGCGGAGAGCCTGGCCATGAGTGGCGTCGGGCGCTTTGTCCTGATCGACGACGACCTGCTGGAGAGCGTTAACGTGGTGCGCCATGTGGGCGATCTGCGCGACGTGGGCCGCCCCAAAGTGGAGGCCGTCGCCGATCTGATTCGCGCTCGTAACGCCGACGCCGAGGTGACGGCCATCCGTGGCCGCATCGAGCAGCACTTTGACGCCCTCAATAGCGTGGACCTGGTCGTTGTTGGGGTGGATGGCGAGCGGGTCAAGTATCTGATCAACGAAGCCTGCCTGGCCCGTGGCCTGACCGCCGTCTATGCCGGTGTCTATGAACGGGGCGAGGGCGGCGATGTGGTGGTGATCAACCCCCGCGACGAAGCCAGCCCGTGCTACGCCTGCTAGGCCGATGATGTCCGCGAAGGATTGGTGGACCCCGGTGCGGATGAGCTTGATTATGGTATGATCGGGCCGGATGGCACTCTGGAGGCCGAGCCGGGCCTGTGGCTGCATGTGGTGCGGGTGGCCTCTGTGCAGGCCGATCTGGCGCTCAACGAGTTGCTACAGGGCACAGATCAGTACCGCCGCATGCCAGGCAATACCGTGATCCTGGCCAACCGGCCGCTGGAGATCTTCCAGGGCCGGATCACGCCACCCTATGGCGCTGAATGGATCACCATCGCCCGCGACCCTGCCTGCCTGGAATGCAGTCATCGCGGGCGCCTGCAGGAAGCAGAAGCTGCTGAAGGTGAGTTGAGCCTGGATCAGTTGTTGAGCGATTCCGGGATTCATTACGAGGAAGCGGAAGTACAGGACGGAGAAAGCTAAGCATGGCAGAGGACAAGGATCGCAACCTGCCGAACCCACCGGCGGATGAGCAGCCGCCCGCTTCGGGCGCCCCTGGCCCCGCGCCAGCCGACGCGACAACCCCGCCTGCTCCGGACGCCGCCAGCGACGACGAGGCCATGGCCCGCCGCCTGGAACGGCTTGGCGGGGAACCGGCCCCGGCCATCTCCCCGGAGGAATTCGCCCGGCTGCAGCAGGCCGGCCAGATTCATATCGATTCGCGCGGGCGTGTACGCACCACCCGCCGCGAGGAGACTGAGGCCGGTATGAGCCTGCGCAAGCGCCGGGCCTGGTATGCGCCGCCGGGTTGTACCGGCAGAACAGTAGAGGTCCATGATCGGTCACGGTTCCCCACACTCGATTGACGAGCGCCGCGCCGCCCTGGTGGAGGCAATTGTGCGGCGGGCCAGCACACCGCTCTCGCCGGCAGTGTTGCAGGCCTTCCAGCGCGTGCCACGCCATCTGTTTGTGCCGGGCGTCAACCTGGACGCCGTCTACAGCGACGAGCCGATCGTGATCCGGCGTGACAAATTCGGGATGCCGGTTAGCGGCTCGGTGCGCCCGTCTGTCCTGGCAGTGCTGCTCAGCGCCGCTGATATCCAGCCGGGCCATAATGTGCTGGAAATTGGCACCGGCAGCGGCTATAACACCGGCCTGCTGGCCGAGCTGGTCGGCCCGGCAGGGCGCGTGACCACGCTGGAACTGCTCCCGGACCTGGCGGAAGCGGCTCAGGCGCATCTGGAGCGTGCCGGTTACCCCGCCGTCACCGTGCTGGCTCAGGATGGCGCGGAGGGGTACGCGCCCCATGCGCCTTACGATCGGATTGTCTCCGCCGTCAGCGTGTGGGACATCCCGGCGGCCTGGGTGGCCCAGCTCAAAGTTGGCGGCCTGCTGGTCGTGCCGCTGAGCTTTGGCCGCATTCAGATCGGCGCGGCGTTGCGCCGCCTGGCGACCGGAGCGCTGGAAAGCGCCCAGCTCTTCCCGCCTGCTTTCCTGCTCATTCAGGGCAGCGCCGCCGGGCCGGATCGCCAGACCCGCGTACCCGGCTCGTCGCTGGTGGTCGACTTTGGGGAAAGCCCCGGTCTGGATGAGGCTGTCATCCAGGCGTTGCTCTCCACCGGCCACGAGATCGCCCAGTTGCCGCTGGAACTGGAGCAGTACAACCTGGGCCTGTTCAGCTACTACATGCTGTTGCGGCAACCCCCTGGCTATGCCTTCATCACCTACCACGTGGAGGAAGGCCAGCTGGCCTATGGCCTGGAGCTGTTTGGCTGGGGGATCATGAGTCCCACCAGCGCCTGTCTGGTCCCTTATGGCGACATGCGGGTCGTGCATACTTACGGCAGCAGCGACGCCTACCTGATTCTGTCCGATCTGGCCCATGAGTGGGAAGCCGCCGGGCGGCCCGACTTTGACGACTTCCGGCTGTACATCACCCCCGCTGGGCAGCGCCATTACCTGCCGCCAGAACGGGACGCGCTGACCCGCGTGTTCGTCCGCCCGGCGCATACCTATACGCTCTGGGTGCAACCCCGGCCTCGCGCCTGATAGTCCCATCCTCCCATGCCCCGGCTGGTCATCCCCCTGTCTGTGCTGGAAGCGGCCCTCCGCCTGCCCGGCTTTGATGTAGAGGCGGCGCGGCAGCCCATGCACCTGATCCCCAATCTGCGCCGCACGGCACTTCCGCCTGATATTCTGACCCGCCAGGCCGCCGTGCTGGTGCCGGTCTACCCGGCGGACGACGGCCTGACGACCGTCCTGATCCGCCGCGCCCCTGATCCCGGCGTCCATTCCGGGCAGATTGGTTTCCCCGGTGGGGCGCTGGAACCGGGTGATGGCTCGCCCGTTGCCGCCGCGCTGCGCGAAGCATACGAAGAGATCGGCCTGCTCCCGGCGGCGGTGCGGGTGCTGGGCGAACTGGCCGCGGTGTACATCCCGCCCAGCGGTTTTGTGGTCACGCCGGTCCTCGGCGTGCTGGCGGAACGGCCAGCGTTCCACCCCAATCCGACGGAGGTGGTCGGCCTGCTGGAACTGCCGCTGGCCGATCTGCTGGATGACGCCCGCAAACGCGAGCAGGAGATGATCCTGGCGGGGGTGCGCTGCCGCGTGCCCTACTACGACGTGGCCGGGCAGGTGGTCTGGGGGGCGACGGCCCTGATGCTGGCCGAGCTGGAAGGGCGGCTGCGTGCTGTGCTGGGCCGAGCAGCAAGCGAAGTACAAGCCGGGCAGTGACAGGCAGCCGTGTCATCGGGCAGGGGATCGGCGCTGCCGGGCCGGATTTTACATAACTCCAACGGCCTTCCTATGAAACGTTTATGCGCCGCCTACGTGCCTCTGATACAGACCCGCTATAGTTCCGGGCAGTAAACGGAACAAAAGAACCGCGCAGTCACGCTCAAGGCGGTTGGCTGCCCGGATTAATGAGGAGGAAAATGCTATGGCTCTGATGGTTCGTCGCAATCCCTGGCGTACGATGGAACTGTTCAACGAGATGGCCAACGAAATGCTGCGGGAGTTTCCGCGCAGCGAGAATGGCGACGGCGCAACCTACCGCCTGGCTGTGGATGCCTATGAGACCGACGACGCGGTCGTGATCCTGGCCTCTGTGCCCGGCGTGAATCCTGAGGCGATCAACATCAACCTGGAAGATGATGTCCTGACCATTTCGGGCGAGTTTAACCACAACGTGGAAAACGTCCGCTACCTGATCCGCGAACGCGCTGCGCAGGGCCAGTTCCGCCGTGTCCTGCGGTTGAATGTGCCGGTGGTAGTGGAGGGCATCGAGGCAACCTTTGATAATGGCATCCTGACCCTCACCCTGCCCAAGGCGCCGGAAGCCCGCCCGGTGACCATCCCGGTGAACAAGAAGGGTGCATAAAGCCCGGTTCTAACCGCGTGTATCCTTCACGCGCTGTTCAGCCCTCCGGCCCCCCCTGCCGGAGGGCTATTGATTCGGCCTCTCGACTCCTACGTCAGCGGGCTGCCTGCGGTATACTTGCGGCGCAATGCCGCACGTCTGGCCCCGTCCGGGCGGGGGCAAGGAGACCACATGCGCGTCCTGATGCTCTCAAAAGCCTGCATCGTTGGCGTTTACCAGCGCAAGCTGGAAGAAATCGCCCGGCTGGGGGTAGACCTGACGGTGGTGGTTCCCCCCGCCTGGCGGGACGAGCGCGGCGAGACCCCGCTGGAACGCAGCTATACAACCGGCTACCGGCTGGTCGTCAACCCCATCCGCTTCAACGGCCACTTCCATGTGCACTACTATCCTGGCCTGGGCCGCTGGTTCGAGCCTGCGCCGGATATCGTTCATATCGATGAAGAGCCGTACAACGTCGCCACCTGGCAGACATTGTGGCTGGCCCGGCGGGCCGGGGCGCGCAGCCTGTTCTTTAGCTGGCAGAACCTGCCCCGCCGCTATCCGCTGCCGTTCGCCCTGGGGGAGGCGTGGACGTTGCGTCATGTCGACTATGCCATCGCGGGCACGGCCAGCGCCGCTGAGATCTGGCGGCAGAAAGGCTACCGTGGCCCCCTGGCGGTCATCCCTCAGTTTGGCGTCGATCCGGCGCTGTTCCACCCGCTGGAAAAGCCCTTCACCGGGCGGACACGTGCGCTCGGTTTTGTCGGGCGGCTCGTCCCGGAGAAGGGCGTCGATGTGCTGCTGCAGGCGCTGGCCAGGCTGCTCAGCAACGGCATCGCCAACTGGCGGCTGGACATCGTCGGCGGTGGGCCGGAACGCGCCGCGCTGGAACGGCTGACGGCTACGCTGGGCCTGCGGGAGCGCGTCACCTTCACCGGGCCGCTGCCCAGCGCGGAGATGCCCGCTTTTTACCGCCAGCTGGATGTCCTGGCGCTGCCCTCCCTGACCCGCCCCAACTGGAAAGAGCAGTTTGGCCGGGTCCTGGTGGAGGCGATGGCCTGCGGTGTGGTGCCGGTCGGCTCCGACAGCGGGGCGATCCCGGAGGTGATTGGCGACGCCGGGCTGATCGTACCGGAGGGGGATGCGCCGGCGCTGGCGGATGCGCTGCGCCACCTGATCGATCACGATACCCTGCGCCGCGAGTTGGCCCGCAAGGGGCGGGAGCGCGTCCTGGCCCGCTTCACCCAGGAACAGATTGCGGCGCAGACGGTAGCCGTCTACCGCGAAATGCTGGGCTGAATCACGAACGGCAGCCGGGCGCGAATTCCCCGGCTGCCGTTTTATAACTTCTACTGGAAAATCCTGCCTAAGCGCCGTTGAAGCCCGCCAGCGCGCTGGCGAAGGCCAGGAAGGCGGCCTTGTCATCCTCGCTGAGGCTGTTCGGAGTCTTGGCCGTGAGCTGGGCCGTGGCCGACTGCAGCACGGTCTGGATTGCCGCCGGAGGCGTTACCCCGGCCAGGACGTTTAGCCGCGCGGTGATGACCTGGCGGGCCAGGGCGTGCCACTCATTGCCGCCGGGTGTCATGACCGCACCGTAAGTCAGCCCATGCAGGAAGACCTCCTCGCTGCCAAGCCGGCCGATTTGCAACCAGTGGAAGTCGAAACTGTTCGCCCCTTCGATCCTGTGCTCAGCCCAGTAGGCGGCGGATTGCGGGTAGAACCAAGCCGGGTGGATGCCCACGTAATAGGGGCGCATCATCTCGTGATCCTCGTGGGAGAGGATATGGCAGTGCCAGACATAGCGCCCTGGCCGGTCGAATCTGACCTTGATCCGCGTCACTTCGCCGGGGAACATCTGAGCGGTGTCCTTGGGGCCGCGCTCATTGGCCGCAGCAGGGGTGGGTCGTCCCTTGAGCTGGATGTTGGTCAGCTTGCCGCCCAGGGTCGGCGGATCGTTCGGGTGCAGCGGGTCGATGTTGCTCTTGGGCAGGATCGTCGCCGTGTACTTCTGGCGGTTAAGCACTTCGAATGTCACCAGATGCAGGTGGATCGGATGGGCGTCCACCGTAGCGTTGAAGATCTCCCAGATTTCAACATCCCCCAGGTTGGGCACTTCAGTGATAGCCTCGTCCCATAGCAGCGTGCCGTCAAGGGGTGACGCCGGATCGATGATCCCCAGCAGTGGCTGGAGCCGACCGAATTTGTCCATTGCCTCAAAGAGCACCAGCTGGCGTGTTCGGACAGGCGGTTCCTGGATGGTGTATGGTGTTGAGCGCAGTATCGCTGGCAACGTGACTGGAGGTGCTGACGTGGTTTGCCCCACGCGGAAGGCCATGATCTGGCCATCGAGCCGGGGATTGACCGTCGCTCCCCTGGGGAATGGCACACGGGCGTTGTTGCGCACGATCAACGTCTGACCCTGCCAGCCAGCGAAGTCTACCACCACGTCGGCGCGCTCGCCGGGGCCGAGGGTCAGCTGGTTCAGGGGCACAGGCGCATTGAGGAAACCATCGTCTGAGCCAATCTGAGTGAACAGCGGGCCGTTGACGGCATCAGTTGCGCCAGTGTTGATCCACAGGCTGTAGAAGCGCGAGTCGGAACCGTTAAGCAGGCGGAAGCGGTACTTGGTCGGTTCCACATCCAGCACCGGCCAGGCCTTGCCATTGACCAGGATGAAGTTACCAAAGAACTCTGGCAAGGCAGTCGGGTCGGGCGGGTTGATCGCACCCATAGCGATCGCCATAGCCGGGTCGGCGGGGTAGAACAGCGAGCCGTCGGCGGCGAACATGCGATCCTGGATCACGATCTCGATCTCATAGTCGCCGGAGAGAATCCGGTTATCGTCGATCAGAGCCAGCTCGTTGGCATCCCGCAGGAAGTAGAAACCGGCCAGGCCGGCGTACACGTTCAGGCGGGTGATACCCAGGGCGTGGTCGTGATACCACAGAGTCCCGCCCTCCTGATCGTTGTCGTAGCGGTACAGGCTCTTAACGAAACGCGGGCCTTTGAACAGGGGGTCGGCCGGATCAGTGTGGTATCCGGGCGTCCACCAGTATTCGGGCAGGCCGTCGCTATCCGACTCGGTATGGCCGCCGTGCAGATGAGGGACGACTGGCACGCCGCCGAACATGCTGAAGTCATACATCATGCCGTGATTGTGGTGCCCCAGGTGTCCCAGCGCCCAGTGCAGGGTGCTGTCTACCGGCAACAGGTGGTGCCGGACGGCCAGTGCATTGACCCACTGGATATTGAGAGGCACATCTTTCCGGGCGACGAATGTCGCGCCGGGGTAAGTCACCGGCGTGTAGCCGTCCACGCTGTACCCCCAGACTGGCGTGGTCAGCGGCGTACCGGTCAGCGGATTGACCAGACCGAGCGATTGCGTGGTCGGGGCCATGCGTACGGTGTATGTCCCGCCGGAAGTAGCGTCGACGCGCAATCCAGCGGCCTTGATTACCGGCATGGGGTTGACGAACTGTGGCTGGGTGGCCGGGTTGAGCAGGGCCGGCATCTGGGCCAATACCTGCAGGGCCTCCTGCCACGGCAGCATGAGCGCCGCGCCAACTGCCGTGCTGAGCTTGATGAAGTTTCTCCGGGTTAACATGAAGTCTCCTGATGACTCGGTCATAAGCAGGTCTGGATGAGGGCCTGTGACGCCCCTGCCAGGCAGGTAGGGCCAGCGCGGGCGTCCCGATCAATGGCGGCGGGTCATGGAGTAGCGATGTAGTTGTCTGGGTTGGCGATCGTCTACGGGCGGCGAAGAGGTTGGGATGGCAGACGCCAGTAGCGCGTGAGACCAGAACCTAATTCTCAAATTATTTTTGATAAAATAGACAATTAAAATCATATCTTGTCTGTTACACGCTGTCAAGTGCCAGAATGGTAAAAAAGCCGGGCGGCAGCCTGTATCGACTACCGCCCGGCTTTCACTGCTCGTTCTGACTGAAGTGGCTCTGCTTCAGATGCTACCAGAACTTGCTAGCATGCTGGAGCAGGCCTGGCATTATCCCGCTCGTGTGTGTGCGCGTCCCGTCTGATGGGACGCTTCCAAAGCCGAAATCTCCGGCGCTAGAGTAATGGCCCAGGTGGCCTGGTCCTCAGGTTATAGACCTGGCCCTCAATTGCTCGACGCAGTTGGTCTGCAACATCGGCCCGAACACAGTCATGACTTCGGCCAGTTGCTCTGTGGTGAGGAGACCCTGTTCGTTAGCGGAATAGAATTGCTGTCCCTCAGACTCCCAGCCCCAGCCGAGGACAAAGTATCCTTCCCGGCTGGTCCAGTACCCGTATTCAACGAAGCCATCGTATTGCGCGACCAGCAACACGCCACCGGTCAGCTGGCTGGCGGTGACACTGGTGCCATTGGTCAGGTCAACCAGAGCATACTGCGAGATTAGCGGATTGCTGGTCCAACAGACTTTGACAGTGATCGGTTCCCGGGGTATGGCTTCGGCAACAGGCAGGCCAACGGTGATCAATCCAACCAGGAGGACGATTACCGGTACAGCAATTCTGAGGCGGTTCATAGTTCACCTTCCTGAACACTGGGTCAGTATCATCATCATAGTTGATAATTGATTATTGTCAATATATCAACTACAAGATTTATTTTCAATTTATGAATTGATGTCTGTTCAGACGGGTGACAGGTGGCTCGATACCTCCGAATCACCGCGGGGGACATCGCCACGGTGTGAACATCAGCCTCGCATCTCAGGTAGCGATGCAACACCGCCCAACGTCATGATCAGCCGCCTCGAAGCCTGAAATCGGGTATACTTCCGGCGGCTATAGCTGGCATACTTGAGGGAGGGGGTGCCCATGCGCATCATGATCACCGGCGTCAAAGGTCGACTGGGCGGGCGGCTGGCTGCCCTGCTCGCCCCGCACCATCCGATCCTGGGCGTCGACCTGCCGGAGGTCGACCTGGCCGATCCGGCGAGTGTGGGCACGCTGGTCGATCAGGCGCCTGAGCTGGTCATCCATTGCGCCGCCTGGACGGATGTTGACGGCTGCGCCCGCGATCCGGGCCGCGCCCTGCGCGTGAACGCCTATGGCACCAAGCATGTTGCCCTGGCCTGCCAGCGCCTGGGTGCGGCGCTGCTGTATGTGAGCACCAACGAGGTCTTTGATGGCCAGGCCCGCGCCCCTTACCGCGAATACGACGCTGCCAGCCCGATCAACCCGTATGGCTACAGCAAATGGGTGGCCGAGCAGATTGTGCGCGAGCTGGTCCCGCAGCACTACATTGTGCGCACTTCCTGGCTGATCGCCCACGGCGGCCACAACTTCGTCCACGCCATCCTCAACCGGGCGCAGCAGGGACAGGTTCTGCGCGTGGTAATCAACGAAATCGCCGCCCCGACCTACAACGACGACCTGGCGGAGGCGATCGTCCGCCTGCTGGCCAGCGGGCATTATGGCACATACCATCTGGTCAACGCCGGGTATGTCTCCCGCTGGGGGCTGGCTCGCTTTGTTCTGGATCATGCCGGCTATGCCGCTATCCCGATCGAGCCGATCGTCCTGGCCCAGTACCCGCGCCCCTCTCGCCCGCCGGAATTTAGCGCCCTGGAGAATAGCGCCGCCGCCCTGCTGGGCATCACCCTGCGCCCGTGGCAGGAGGCCATGCTGGACTTCCTGGCAAAAGAAGGGTTGCTGGTGTCGTAGCAATGGCCACCGGGCTGTTGCGGGGCCTGGCTCCCCCGGTTGCATGTTACGGGAGTGAATACGGTCATTTGCGTGGATTTTCAGCCCCCCTGTATACTGTTATCTACAGGCGCTAAGGCAGGCGGGTGCGTTCACTTGACAGAAACGTGCTACGAAGCCGCTGACCGGTTCCTCCGGCAGAAAGGAGTCTGGATCGGGCTATGAATCCAGCCATTGGTGTTAAATCGGTTGACAGTCTCTCGGCTCACGAGTTTCAGGTGGCGCTGGATGGTCAGGTGGTCAGCGGCATTTTTGCTGTGCAGGGCCTGACCAGTTTTGTGCTGGAAGGCGAGTTGCCGCCGCTTACCATCACCAAGATGGTGCAGCACGATCCTGCCGCGCCCTTTAATGTCTGGGCCCGGACCTCCCGCGATGGCAGCCGCCCCACCCGCGACGTGGCCATCATCGCCCTGGATGAGGGGGTGGAAACCCGCCGCTGGATCTACCGCAACGCCATCATCCAGGCGATCCAGTACTCCGACTTTGACTCAGGGCGCAGCGATCTGGTTGAAGAGCGAATCACGATCCGGGCCGACCGCGTGGACGAGGTCTGGCCGTAGCATCATCGGCGCTGCCGGGGGCAGAACCCGTGGAAGCAGGACGTGCGCAACCGGAGCGATCGATGCAAAAAGCGTGAGCACGCTGCTCACGCTTTTGTGTGTGGACGTGCAGGGATTCGAACCCTGGACCTCTACAGTGCGATTGTAGCGCTCTCCCAACTGAGCTACACGCCCGTCCTGTGGCAAGCATTGTAGCGCCCGCCAGCGGCGCTTGTCAAGGGCACGCTGTACCCTGCAGGCCGCGCTACCCGGCACACAGAGGAAACCCATGAGTGCAATCAATCCGCCGCAATCGCTGGCAGATGGCTATGTCAAATGGCTGCGCGGCAAGGTTGGCAGCCAGCTGATCTACCTGGTTTACGCCAGCGCCGTGATCTTCGACGCGCAGGGGCGCATCCTGGCCCAGACGCGCTACGACTTCGACTGGCTGAGCATCCCCGGCGGGGCCATGGAACCGGGCGAGACCCTGCTCCAGACGGCCCGGCGCGAGGTGCGGGAGGAAACGGGCATTACGGCGGAGATCAAGGGATTGGCTGGCCTGTTGACCCATCCCCGCTACAATCTGCGCTACCCCAACGGCGATCAGGTTCAGCAGTGGACGGCTATCTTCTGGGGGGAAGCGGCAGGCGGCGCGCTTCAGGCAGACGGCGGCGAGACGCTGACGGCCTTTTTCATCGAGCCGGAAGCCTTTCTGCGCCGGACGCATCCCTCCCACCAGGAGATGGTGACGTGCGCGCTGCGCGCCCGCGCCGGGGAGCCGCCGCAGATCGAACCGGTCGAGTCGTTTCCGCCGCTGCGCCCGTACTACCCTGTATTGCGGGCTGCTGTCGGCCACGAGACGGTGATTCTGCCCGGCGCGCTGGCCATCGTGGAGGATGACCGCGGCTACATCCTGATGACCTACCGCGCCGACTTTGCCTGCTGGGACTTCCCCGGCGGCTTCAGCGATCTGGGCGAGACCTGCCCGGCTACCGTCGTCCGCGAGGTGCAGGAGGAAACCGGCCTGATCGTGGAGCCGTACGCGCTGGTGGGTCTCTATAGCGATCCGCGCCTGTTCTATGTCACCTATCCCAACGGTGATGCGGTGCACGGCGTGGGCGCAGCGTATGCCTGCCGCGTGACCGGTGGGCAACTCATCCCGGAAGGCGCGGACGACGAGAATTCGGCGGTAGCTTTCCTGCCGGTCGAACAGGTGCTGGCGCAGACGCGCCTGGAAGCCATCAGCCAGATCATGCACGATTATCTGGATCGCGGCGGCTGGCCGCATATTCGCTGACGCCTGCCTGCAAAGGAGACTCTGTGAGCGCCATTCGCCAACCTGCCCGCCTGCGCTACCAGATCGTCACCATCACCGTCACCCGCACCCTGATCAATACCGCCTACCGGCTGGTTTACCCCTTCCTGCCAACCATCGCCCGCGGACTGGGCGTGGACCTGGAGGCGGTGGCGCTGGCCATTACCGCCCGTTCCAGCCTGGGGTTGCTTGGTCCGGCCTTTGGCGTGATCGCTGATCGGCGCGGGCGCCGGGCGGGGATGCTGATCGGCCTCATCGCGGTGATCGCTGCCCTGTTGCTGATGACGATCCTGCCGCTGTACGGCATTTTCTTCGCCGGGCTGCTACTGCTGGGTGCGGGCAAGATCGTCTTTGACACGTCAATGCAGGCTTACGTTGGCGATCGGGTGGATTACCGGCGGCGGGGCCTGGCCATTGGCCTGACCGAGCTGGCCTGGTCAGCGGCATATCTGGTGGGCATCCCGGTTGCCGGGTGGCTGATCGCGCGCGGCGGTTGGAACGCGGCCTTCCCCTGGCTGGCGGCGCTGCTGCTTGGCTGCTGCGTCCTGCTGGCGCTGCTGGTCAGCGGCGGGCGTGGATCGGGCAGCCAGCCGCCCGCACTGCCGGATGCCATCCGTGCCCTGCTGACCTACCGCTCCGCCCTGGCTGCCCTGACCGTCAGCCTGCTGATCACCTTCGCCAATGAGCTGGTCAGCATCGTCTTTGGCGTGTGGCTGGAGGATGCCTTCGGCCTGCAGATCGCGGCGCTGGGGGCGGCATCGATCGTGATCGGCGTGGCGGAACTGGGCGGCGAAGGGCTGGTTATCGGCGTGGTCGACCGGCTGGGCAAGCGGCGGGCGGTGGCGCTGGGCGCAGCGGCCAGCGTGCTGAGCGCCCTGGCGCTGCCGGCGCTGGGGACCAGCGTGGAGGGTAGCCTGCTGGGACTGTTCCTGTTCTACCTGACGTTTGAGGCAACGCTGGTGACGAGCATCGCCCTGATGACGGAGATTGCTCCGGAACGCCGGGCGACGCTGCTGGCCGGCAATGTGGCCTTTGTCTCCTTCGGGCGCATGGTAGGCGCGCCGCTGGGGACGGCCCTCTTCGCCGGGGGAATCGCCGCCAATGCTGCTGCCGCGGCGCTGGCCTACCTGCTGGCGCTGGGGGTAGTGATCCTGTTTGTGCAGCAAGAGTAGCTGTGCCCTGGTTGCCCGAATCTCGCTCCGTTGCTACGCTTGGCCGTAGTTGCGCTCATCTGACGCTCAGAGGCAGTGATCGATGTACACGACACGCTTACAGACCCTCCAGCAGATTGTAGCCAGCGCCGGGCTGGACGCCATTGCGCTTGTCCCCGGCCCCAATATGATTTACCTGACCGGGCAGGAGTTCCACCTGATGGAGCGCCCGCTGTTCGGCTTCTACCCGCCCGCCGGCGACCCGGTTTTTGTCCTGCCGGCCCTGGAGCAGGATAAGCTGGCCAGCCCGCCATACCCGATCCGGCTCTTCACCTACACCGACACCGATGGGCCGGACGGGGCCGTGCATGCCGCGCTGGCGGCGCTGGACCTGCCCGGCAAGCGGCTGGGCGTGGAAGGACTGCGAATGCGCTATAACGAGGCGCTGTTGATCACCCGCCATGCGCCGGGGGCTGTCATCACCGACGCCGGGGACGCGCTGGCCGCGCTGCGGCTGCGCAAGGACGCCGCCGAGGTGGCCGCCCTGCGCCGGGCGATTGCCATCAGCCAGGATGCCCTGCAGGAGGTGATCGGGACTGTCCGGCCCGGCATGACCGAGCGCCAGATCGCTAACGCTCTGGTGATCGCTATGTTGCAGCGCGGTGGGGGCGAGCTGCTCTTCCCGCCGATCGTGCTGGGCGGACCGAATAGCGCCCTGCCACACGGCGTCCCCGGAAGCCGCGCCCTGCGCGAAGGCGACCTGCTGCTCTTTGACTTCGGCATCAGCTTCGACCACTATACCTCCGATATCACCCGCACCTTCGCCCTGGGGGAGCCGGACGCGCGTTTGCGGGAGGCTTACGCGGCGGTCTACGCGGCCAACGCCGCCGGGCGCCGGGCTGCCGGACCGGGTGTGCCCTGCCAGGAAGTCGACCGCGCCGCCCGTGCCGAAATCGAGAAGGCCGGGCTGGGGGCGTACTTCACCCATCGCACCGGGCACGGCCTGGGCATGGAAGTGCACGAAGGCCCCTATATCCGCGAGGGGAATGCGCAGTTGCTGGAGCCGGGCCATGTCTTCACGGTGGAGCCGGGTGTCTACCTGCCGGGGGTGGGCGGGGTGCGCATTGAAGACAACGTGCTGATCACAGCAGACGGCGCGGAATCGCTGACGACCTTCCCGCGCGAGCTACAGGTGATCGGGGGGTAGAGGGGGGAGACAATAACTTGGTTTTTCAGTAAATCGTTAAGGACACTTCCACCACCCTCCAGGCCGCCGATGATCGTCACCGGCGGCCTGGTACTCCCTTCTGCTCCCTGTTAAGGCGTCAGCTGCCCTCGCTCGCGTCGGCCACCACCTCGATCTCCACCAGCGCCCCTAGTGGCAAATCCAGCCCACCGACGGTCGTCCGCGCCGGCGGCTTCTCCGGGTCAATCCAGCGGGCGTAGACCTCGTTCATGGCGGCGAAATCGGCGATGTTGTGCAGGTAGACATTCGCCTTGACGGCACGCTGCAGGGAAGTGCCCGCCGCCCTGAGGATGGCGTCCAGGTTCTTCATCGTCTGCTCGGTCTGGGCCTTGATGTCGCCCTCGATCAGACGACCGGTCGCCGGGTCAACTGCTGCCTGACCGGCTGTATAGACCAGGTTGCCGATTCGGATCCCCTGCGAATATGGCCCGATGGCCTTTGGGGCGTCGGAAGTCTTGATCACGTCACGCATCGCTTCACCTCATCACCAGGCGGGGGAAGCCGCCCCCGCGATCCACGCTGGTCCAACAGTAAACGATCCGCCCTGCTGCCGCAAGGGGCCGGGTGTCCCGGCGTCTCTGTTCCTGTCACCTGCCGCTTGCCTCCTGCCTCTTTCTTGCCGGTCTCCCAGTCTCCCGGCTGCCGGCTGCGACCGGTATGCCAGGAGGGGCCTGTATGTCTATAATAAGCCAGGCTTAACCTGAGCGTCGGATGAAACGCCTGCCATGCAGCTTTCCTTTATTGTCATCACCTACGGACGCCAGGATGATCTGTACCGCTGCCTGGAATCGATCTTCCGTCAGGAGGGTCTGCCTGCACCCTATGAGATCATCCTGATCAACAATGGCCCGCAGGAAACCCTGCGCCTTCCCCCGCTGGATGACCGCGCCCGGCTCCACGTGGAGCACGCGCCGCACAATCTGGGCGTCTGCGGCGGGCGCAACCTGGGGATCAGGCTGGCCCGGGGCGATCTGCTGATCTTCATCGATGACGACGCCGCATGGTCTACCCCGCAGGAAGTCAGCCGGATCGTGGGGTACTTCGCCGCCAATCCGCGCTGCGGCGGGCTGTGTGGGCGCATCCTGCACCCGGACGGACGGCTGGATGAGCGCCATCTACCTTACCCCGATAAGGCCTACGCCCGCGCCCTGACGGCGCCTACCCCGGCCCCTTACTTCCTGGGCACAGCGCATGCCCTGCGCGCTGCGGCGCTGGGCGGCCCGGAGGTCTACCCGGAGCGTTACTTCTACGCCATGGAGGAGATCGATCTGAGCCTGCGCCTGATTGACGCCGGCTGGGAGATCGTGTACCTGCCGGAGGTTGCCGCCCGCCATTACACCTCGTCAGAGGGGCGCCTGGAGGAAGTCGAGCGCTGGCAGCATTACAGTCTCAATAAGGCGCGTATGGCCTGGCGTCTGTTGCCGCTGCCCTACCCGCTGACCACGATGCTGATCTGGGGTGTGGCGGCGCTGATCAGGACCCGGCGACCGGGCGTAGCGCTGGGCATGCTGGGCGCCCTGTGGGCGGAACGCACCCTGTTGCGCCGGGAACGCCGCCCGATCCGTCCGGCGACCGTCCGCTATCTGCGGCGCATTGGCGCCAGGCTGCTCTACTGATGACCATCCGCCTCTTTCTGGCTCATACCCCGCTGCACATCCTGTATAGCCTCAGCCTGATCCGGGCCGAGCCTGGTCCCTCGCCATGGCTGGCCGTGTTCAACGACTTCGAGGGCGCGCGCCGCGCCGTTGATGGGCTGGCAGGGCTGCTGCCCGCGTCGGGCCGGACGATCCTGCTCCCTGGCGCACAGGACGCCCCGCGCCCGCCACATCCGCTGCGCCGCCTCACGGCTCACCTGCCGCTGATTGCTGCTGTCCGCCGCGCCCGCCATCTGCTGGCCCCCCATCCGCCGCAGACCGTTTACCTGTTTAACGACATGCGCCCGGATGTCCAGCAGATCGCGGTGGATGCCCTCCGGCGCAGCCCCGGCTGCCGCCTGTATGCCGTTGAAGATGGCGCGGCGGCCTACGTGGATCGCCAGCCGCCAGAGCGCACCCATGCCAGGCGGCTGACCGCGCTTTTCCCGCTGGTCTACGGGCGGGGCTTTGAGCGCCTGGAAGGCATGGGCGGCTTCAGCCTGTTGCAGGCCGCTTACCTGACCTTTCCGGAGCACGCCAACGCTGCCCTGCGACGGCTGCCACGCCACGCCCTGCCGCGCCCGGTCTTTACCCCGCCGGAGCTGGACGCCCTGATCGGCCTCTTTGCCCCGCCGGAGGATGGCTTGTTCGACTGGCAGGGGCTGAGCCGTCCCGCCCTGATCTGCGTCCCTCATTCGTCGGCTCTGACTCCGGCGCTGCTGGCGAACCTGCGCGGCCTGATCCGGGCCTGGGAGGGGCAGGGCTGGCAGGTGCTGCTCAAAGCTCACCCACGCGAGCAGGAGGACCTCGCCCGGCTGCTGGCGGTAGGAGAGGATGTTCGCGTACTGGTGCGGACTATTCCCGCCGAACTGATCATCGCCCGGCTGGGATCGGCGCTGCGCGCGGTGGCCTCCGGGCCGTCCAGTGTCCTGCACACCACGCGCTGGCTCAACCCGGCGGCGGAAGCCTGGCTGATCAGCGCGGAGGACGCTCCCTTCCCGCCGGAACTGGCCCGCTTCCTGGCCGCGATCGGCGTCCGGATGCCGGCGAGCGAGGATAGCCATCGATGATCGCTGTCCTGCGCCGCGGCCAGCGCGCCCTGGAGAGCCGGTCGGCCCGCACCACGCTGTGGTATGTGACCGGCCATACCCTGCAAAAGGGCCTCGACTTCCTGTTCATGCCGGTTTTCGCCCTGCTGCTGACACCGGAGGAATACGGGGCGGTTGCCCTGTTCCTCACCTGGATGACGATCTTCAACAGCACGATCACGCTCCGGCTGGATCGGGCAGTGGGCCGCGCCCGCTACGACTATGATGACCGGCGCTTCCGCCAGTTTCTCTCCACCATCGCTGCGCTGGGGACGCTGACGGCGCTGGCGGCGCTGGGCGGGCTGGCCCTGTTGCCGGGGGAGACACTGGCAGCACTCTTCCGCATTGAGCGGCGGCTGGTGTTGCTGGCGGCATCCGCAGCGGCGGGCCTCTTTGTCATCGAGATCGTCCTGGAAGCCTGGCTGTACGCCTACCGCTACCGGCTGTATACGGCGCTCAGCCTGGCCCTGGCCTTGCTGCGGATCGTGCTATCCCTCGCTTTCATCCTGATCCTGCCGGGTCGGCTGCCGGGCGTGGACGGGGCGCTGGCCCGCGCCCTGGGTATTGCGCTGGTCAGCGGGGGAGGTGGGCTGGTGCTGGGGGCGGGGCTATTGTGGCGCGGGCGGCGTCCGGTCGATCGGGCAGCCTGGCGCTACGCCCTGGCCTATAGCGTGCCGTTGATCCCGCACCTGCTGGCCGGGCTGTTGTTGAGCCAGTTTGACCGGGTGCTGATCGGCCAGTATGCCGGGCTGGGAGCGGCGGGCATCTACAGCTTCGCCTACCAGATTGGCAGCGTGGTCTTTGTGCTGTGGGCTGGGGCCAACCGCGCCTGGGTGCCCTGGTTCTTCGAGCAGATGGCCCGTGAAGGGCAGGAAGGCGACTCTACTGCCCGCGTCGCAATACGCGCCGCCATCCGCGCCCGCGCCAGCCAGTATACGCTGCTGTTTGCGGTGGTCACCGCTGGCCTTATCATCGTCGGGCCGCCGCTGGCCCGGCTGGTGACCCCGCCAGAATACCGCGAAGGGCTGGCGATCGTCCCGGTGGTGATGGCGGGATGCTTCTTTATGTTGCCGCACACCTTCTACGTCAACCTGGAATATTACGAAAAGCGCACCGGCACAATCTCCCTGGGGACGATGCTGGCGGCGGCAGCCAATATCGCCCTCAATGTGGCCCTGATCCCCCCCTATGGCTACCCCGTCGCTGCCTGGACAACCGTCCTGGGTTACCTGCTGTTGTTTCTCTTCCATGCTGCCTTTGTGCGCTTCCGGCTCAAGCAGGCGAATCTGTTCCCCTTCCTCCTGCTGCTGGCGACCGGCCTGACTCTGGCTGCTCTGGCGGCGATCCTGCAGGCTGCCACCGGGTAGCTACTTCCCTGGATCGTAAATAAAACATTAATTCTTTGGTGATAAATTCTATTTTACTTTATACTTTATCATGACAACGGATAGAGATTCGCTATCTAACCAAGAGACCATATTCCGCATGGCCCCTGAACAGCAGGTTTGCGAGTTTGTAGAAGCCTGTCCGATGTTCGCTTACTTCCGCCAGAACGCCCGGCGGGTTTACCTCATGTTGTATTGCCGCGGCGATTTTCACGTTTGCCGCCGCCGATCGCTCCTCCTGATCGGTCAGCCGGCGCCCGCCGGCCTGCTGCCTTATGGCGGTATGCTGCGCGAGCATGACAGGTCACTTGGCGTCCCGCTTGATGAGGATCGGAACCTGGCAGGCGCCGCCTGAGGGCGCTAGAATGCCCATCGCCGGCCCGCCAGGGCGCCCAGGGCGCTGGCCAGCTGGCCGGAAGACAGCGATACGCATCTCAAGGAGAAGCCATGCGCAAAGAAGTTGTGCTTGTGACGGGCGCCAGCGGCGAGATGGGCCAGGCCCTGATCCAGCGTCTGTCCGCCAGCGGTGTGCGCAATATCCTGGCCCTGGATGTCCGCCCCCTGCCAGACGAGATCCGCAAACACTGCCCGTACAGCATCACCGGCGATCTGTTGGATGACAAATTAATGGATCGCCTGGTTTCAGAGTTTTCGATTCCGCGCATCTTTCACCTGGCCGCTTTGCTCTCTACCCGCGCGGAATTCACGCCGGAGGCCGCCCACCGCGTCAATGTCGATGGCACACTGGGCCTGCTCAAGCTGGCTGTTGACCAGGCCATGTGGCTGGGCCAGCCGGTCAAGTTTATCTTTCCCAGTTCGATCGCCGTCTATGGCCTGCCGGACCTGGCCACCAAGGCCAGCGCCGGGGCCGTCCGCGAGCATGAGTGGAACATCCCGACCACCATGTACGGCTGCAACAAGCTCTACGCCGAGCACCTGGGTCGCTACTACGCCCGTCATTACCGCCAGCTGGCCGCCGAACGCCCGCCTCACACGGTGGACTTCCGCGCCATTCGCTTCCCCGGCCTGATCAGCGCCTTCACCGTGCCCAGCGGCGGTACCAGCGACTATGGCCCGGAGATGCTGCACGCTGCCGCGCGGGGCGAGCCGTACGCCTGCTTCGTCCGGGAAGATACAACCATGCCCTTCATGGCCATGCCGGACGCGATCAAGGCCCTGCTGATGCTGGAAGCCGCGCCGCAGGAACGCCTGACCACCCATGTCTACAATGTGACCAGCTTCAGCCTCTCCGCCGGGGACTTCCGCGGGGAGGTACTGCGGGCCTTCCCCGGCGCACAGATCACCTTTGCCCCGGATCGGCGGCGGCAGGGCATCGTGGATAGCTGGCCGGTCGACCAGGACGACAGTCGCGCCCGGCAGGACTGGGGCTGGGCACCCGATTACGACCTGCGCCGCGCCTTTGACGAATACCTGGTGCCCAACATCCGCGAGCGTTACACCATGCCCGGCGCATGAGCGCCGCCAGCAGCAACCCATGGAGCAGGGGAGCGCCGGAGTCTGTGCCCGGCGCTCCCGTTTTGATAGCGCTCTGCCGCTGGATAACCCCGAAAAATCAGATTTGCGCACTCCATAAAACTCCTGTATAAGTGACTGAGGATGTCCGGCGGGCACGGACTTCCCCGGACTGTCCGAGCGGTTATCGACCGGCAGTCCTCCTGCCTGGCCCGGGTGCTACCCCGTCAGCCCACCTGTGTCGTCACGCGGCGAGCGCTGCGTGCTCGTATTCATCCCTGTCCTGTAGCATCTCAAGGAGACCCTGTTATGGACGAGCATCGCCGAAGTGCCGTGCCCTGGCGTCGCCTGCTGGGCGGACTGACGCTGCTGGCCCTGATCCTGACCGGCTGCGATTTCACCCTTTCCGCTACGGCGACACCGGCGTTTTCCGTCGGCACTACCGTGTTTTCGGCCATCCGCTGGCGCGACCCGGCCAGCGCGATTGATGTTGTCTTCGTGGCGGACGAGGGCTATGGCGCCCTGACCAACACCGCCAACCGCCAAAATTTTCTTAATGACGTGGCTGACCTGATCGATACTGGCTTCTGGCAGAATGCTGTTGTTGGCGCCAACCTGGGCCTGTTCAACTTCTGGTTCTCCACGGCCGCCGGCGGCGATGTCGAGCCGCCGACCAGCGGCATCTGCCCGCGCATCACCTGGCCGAACCTGGCCGACGCCGCCTTCGCCGAGCTGGTCGTGATCGTCCACCGCGAGGCCGGCGTCCGCGATTGTGGCGGCGGCGGGCGGGCCAGCGCCATGGCCGGTGGCGGCAGAGAGTGGATCGCCGTCCACGAATCCGGGCACGCGGCCTTTGGCCTGCCGGATGAATACTGTTGTGACGGTGGTTACTGGAACATCTCCCCGATTCTGTATAACAGCCAGGCCGCCTGCACCAGTGACGCGGCCAATGCCGGCTGGCGCAACTGCCGATCCTTCACCGCCAATAACGGTACCACCTGGTGGCGTTCCGAGGACAACAACATCGACCTGATGCGTGACGCCGGGCCGACCGTCTGGGAATTCGGGCCGGCTGACTGGGTGATCGTGCGCAATGTGCTCACCGCCCTCGGTGCGACCGTCAACGCGCCAAGTGTGTTCGCCCCCACCAACTGGGACTGGCCATAAAGGCAAAGGAGTCTGGCGATGAACCGCAAACAGACTGTTCTTCTGACCGCCGGGCTGGGCGTGCTGGCGCTGGTGGGAGTGGCGCTCCTGTTTGGCTCCGCCGCCATCACTGCCCAGAACGAAATCGGCCCCAAGCCTACCTTCGTGCCCGCTGACGGCCTGACGCCGGCGCCAACCCCGCCGGACGGGCGGCAGGTGGCCATCCTGACCCTGGTCATTGAATCGGACCCCGAGGGTAGGCTCAAGGGCGTCCAGCTTGAACGGGGACGGATCATCAATAGTTACGCGCCCAATGTCGCTGAGCGCCCCGGCGAGTGGACGGTCGAAGTCGTTGGGGAGCGCAGCCTGCGCTTTGGGATTGAGGACCCGCGTCGTCTGCACGTCTATGGCGGAGAAGACGCCCAGCGAGATATGGCCCATACTTCTGAGATGCAGGCCAGCGCGGTTGTTGATCTGGTTGTACCGCTGTGGAATCTGGACGCTGACCTGCAGGCCAAGGAGATACGCATCCTGGATCAGGAAGGCAACGTCGTTTTCGTCACGGAAGTTGACCGCGAGCGCTGGTCACGCGAGCAATAACCGTTCAGGAGTTCAGGCGGGGGGCCGGGCGGTGGCCGCTGCAGCAGGCGCTGTAGCGGGGGCTGCTCAGGCCTCCGCTGCCTGTTGGGAGGCCAGGCGGCTGTAGCCGGGGCGCGTCGCCACGTAGATACCGGTCAACACCAGCGCCCCGCCGGCCAGCCGCCAGCCGCCAAACGGTTCGCCCAGCAACAGGGCCGCAACCACCGCCGTGATCACTGGCTGTAGCAGATTGATCACCGAGGCCCGCGCTACCGGGACATAGCCCAACGCGTAGTTGTAGCCCATAAACCCGCCAAACTGCGAGATCAACCCGGCGGCCACCAGCGCCGCGATCGTCGGCCCATCGTAGCCGGTCAGGGAATAGCCCCGCAACAGCGTCAGCGGGATCAGGATCAGCATGCCGATCCCGGTCACCATCCAGCCCCAGGTCAACGCGCTGATGCGCGCCCGCGCCTCCCCGGTCAGCACCTGGTAGGCGGCCCAGATCGTGCTGTTGGCGAAGATGATCAGGTCACCGCTATGAACGCCGGTCAGCCCGCCTTCGCTGAAAACCATCAGCCCCGCGCCCAGCAGGGCAACCGCCATGCCCGGCCAGAACAGGCGCGGCAGGGCGCGGCGCAGCACCAGCAGGGTGATCACGCCCACCCACAGCGGGGCCAGGTTGCCCAGAAATGTGGCGTTGGCAGCGGTGGTCCGCTCCAGCGCAATATGGAAGACCGCCAGGCTGACGGCAAAGAGCAGACCGCCCAGCAGCCCGGCCCGGCGGCGGGGTGCATCCAGACGGCGGGCCGCCGGGGACTGCGCCAGAAAGGGCAGCGTCATCGCCAGGGCGGCGATGGTGGCCCGCCAGGTGGCGATCACCAGGGCCGGGGCCTCAGCAGCCAGCCGGGCGAAGATCGCGCTGAAGCCAAAAGCGACCGCGCTCAGAATCAGGATCACGTACGGCCAGGGGCTTGTGTCGGGCCGACCGGCGGGCGCATCAGTTGCCATGAGCCGCTCTTATCTCCAGCGAAAAGGCACGGCTGAGCGCACTTGTGCCCTGAACGTTGTGCTGCGCTGCTGTGCCGTTCACAGGCCGGGCGGTAACCCTTCCGGCAGGAAGATGCTCATGCCATCCACCTCGTCGCGGAAGCGCGCTTCCGGCGGGAAGCTGGCGATCACAGCGGCCATCCACAGGTCTCCCAGTGAGGACGCGGCGTTCATAGCAACCATGATTGCTACCCAGATCGCCAGCCCGCTCGGCAGCAGGAGCATGGCCGGGAGGCCCAGCAGAGTCACGCCGAACAGCGGGGCCAGTGTCACGAACAGATAGGCGCGGCGGGAGAAGAACGCCTGGCTGGTGGTGTAGAGCACCAGGCGGGTTAGCTGTGCACCGAAGATCGGGCGCGCCCCGCAGGCCAGCATAGCCAGTCCGTGCAGCGCTTCGTGCAGGATCAACGTGCCGATCAGCAGCAGGATATATGCCCAGGCTGGCAGGAACGCTGGCAGGTCGGTGCGCGCCAGCGGCGCACCCAGGCGGGCGTAGAGCAACAGGCCGCTGAAGGCCGCCCCCAGCGTGATCACGAACAGCGCCACGGCGGTCACGTTGATCCAGAGCAGAGTCCAGCGGCGGCTCAGCTGGAAGCGGTGCGCCAGCCGGTAACCAGGCGGGGCGGGCAGCGTTTCGGCATTCATCAAGTAGCCTTTCCCCGGCGCCGCTCAGTAGCGCAGACCGCGATGGCGCGGGATTTCCCCCAGGATGGGCAGGTCGAGTGCCTCCAGCTCCTCGCGGGAACGGATGGCGGTGTCCAGATATTCCACCAGGGCGGCCAGGCCCAGCCCGACCGCCAGGGCCAGAGCGATCTGCGCCAGTGGCCGGTAGCGGGTCAGCAGCGGCGGGGCGACCGGACTGAGCACCGGCTCGTCCAGGCCGATCACCCGGGCCGGGTTATCGGCCAGCGACGGGAAATAGTCCTGGTTGCGGTTCTTGAGCACGTCCACTGCTGCACGGGCGATGGCCTCCAGCTGGTCGGCGTCCGGCCAGGTGATGATCAGGCGCATCACCATCTGCGAGTTATCCGCGGCGAAGGCGCCCAGCAGCGCGCGGGGCGGCAGCTCGATGCCCTTCTCGGCTACGGCCAGCCGCACTTCTTCAGCGAAGGTACTGGTGCGCGCCCACATGGTCAGGGCGTCGATCAGTTGCTCGGCGGCCAGCCAGGGGAAGTAGCTGGCGTCCTCGTACGTTTCCTCGATGCCGGCCAGTGGCTGGGCCGCGGTGATGTGCATGGCCGTGGTGAATGCGCCACCTGGCGGGTTGAGCAGCGCCGGATAGGTCAGGGCCAGCACTACCGCTGGCGGGACCAGGATCAGCCACCAGCGTCGCCGGATCATCTTCCACAGGTTTTTCAGTTCCATACTGCGTTTCTCCAGAGCGCCGGCTTCCAGGCCGACGCTGCGATCGGCTCCGGGTCTCCAGCCCGCGCACTATACCCGGTTTTGCGCCGCTCTTCAACCGCTCTGGCGGCCCCCCATGGCCGGAGGCCGGGAGGTCAGGAGGCCGGGAGACCGGCCGTGGGCGGCCTCAGTGCCGGGGCGGATTCGTAGACGGCCCGCACCTGCGCCGCCACGTTGGTCCAGGAGCAGGCTGCCGCCCGCGCCCGGCCCGCCGCCCCCATCCGCGCCCGCAGATCGGGGTCGGTCAACAGGCGGACGATGGCACGGGCCAGCGCCCCGGCGTCATGCTGGGGCACCAGAAAGCCAGTTTCGCCGTTCACAATGGCCTCTTCCGCCCCGCAGCCCAGTGTGCCGATGACCGGCAGGCCCGCCGCGCCAGCCTCCAGGTAGACCAGGCCGAAGCCCTCAAAGCGCCCGCCGATGTTGATTGAGGGCAGGGCGAACACATCAGCGATGTGGTAGTAGCCGATCAGCGTCTCATCAGGCACACGGCCCAGGATGTGCACGCAGCCCTCCAGCGCGTTTTCTGCGCTGATACGGGCCAGTTCCGCCTGGTAGGCGGCGTCGCTGGTGTCGCCGATGATCACGCACTGAATATCCGGCACGGTTGCGCGGGCCTGCGCGACCGCCTGCAGCAGGATGTGAAAGCCCTTGCGGGCCTTATTGACGCCTACCCCCAGCACGGTCGGGCCGTACCGGGGCGGCAGCTGGGCCGGCGGCATGGCGAAGCGTTCCGCGTGCACGCCGTTGGGGATCACCTGTAGGCGGGCTTCTGGCAGTTGTTCGCGCACGCGCCCGGCAGTGTAGGCGCTGACGGGCAGGATCACCGCTCGCCGCGCCGCCCAGCGGAACAGCGGGCCGTTCCAGCGCCCCAGATGCAAGGGGAGATACGTCCCGTGCGCCGTAGCGACCAGCGGGCGGCGTCCGGCGACCACCGCCGCCACCGGCAGGTAATGTTCGGCGACAGCGTGGATCACGTCGCAGCCGCGCAGGACGGCCCGCAGGCGCGGGGCGGTCAGCAAGCTTCGCAGGCTGGTGCCCCGCTGGGCCGGGATGAGCGGCGGCAGAATCGGATAGTAGCCGGCGTGTGGCAGGCCGCCATCGCCGGGACTGGCCGACGAAGCGGCGATGACCAGCTCGATATCGCCCTGAGCCGCCAGCGCCCGCGCCAGATCCAGCGTGTAGCGGCCCCAGCCATGTGCTTCGCTCAGTTCCGGGGCCAGCAGACCCACCCGCATTGTGCTCTCCTTGTGCCTCTAAACTATCGCCCGGCGCGGCAGAACCCGCCGCAACCACACGGGCGTTTTCCCGTATAGCGGGACAGTGACTCTGCTCCCATTGTGCCACTGCACGGGGTGCAAAACAACCGACTGGAGAAGGGGGAATCGATGAACCAGCCGGACACGTACGTCATCGAAACGCACGGTCTGAGCAAAACATACGGCAATGTACAGGCGCTCAGGGCGCTGGACCTCAAGGTGCGCCGCAACTCGATCTTTGGTTTTCTCGGCCCCAACGGCGCGGGAAAGACCACCACGATGAAACTGCTGCTTGGCCTGGCTCGCCCTACCGGCGGCGGCGGCACGATCCTGGGCCACGACATCCTGCATGACAACGCCGAAATCCGCAAGCACGTCGGCTATCTGGCTCAGGACCCGCGCTTTTACGATCACATGACCGCCCGCGAAACGCTGCGCTTCACCGCCCGCTTCTTCTACAGCGGCCCGGCGGAGGCCATTGAGGCGCGCATCGAGGATACGTTGCGGCTGGTCGGCCTGGAGGACAAGGCCAACCGCCCCGTACGCGGCTTTTCCGGCGGGGAACGGCAGCGGCTGGGCATCGCCCAGGCTCAGATCAACTACCCTGACCTGCTGATCCTGGACGAGCCAGCAGCATCCCTTGACCCCGGCGGTCGCCGCGATGTGCTGGAGGTGATGGAGCGCCTGCGCAAGTACACCACGATCTTCTACTCCACCCACATCCTGGATGATGTGCAGAAGGTCAGCGATACGGTGGCCATCCTGAACAAGGGACAGCTGATCGCCCAGGCGCCAATCGAGCAGTTGCTGGCCGGCAGCGAGGGTACCGTGTATGCCCTGACCCTGCGCGGCGATGCGGGGCGTATCCTGCCCGCTGTGAACGCTCAACCCTGGGTGAAAGGCGTGAGCGCCACCACCGCCGCTAACGGGCTGACCCACTGGCAGGTCAGCGTGAGCGACGAGTCCGCCGCCGAGGCGCAGCTGCTGCGGCTGGTGCTGGCCGACGAGAGCGTGACTGTGACCGAATTTGGCCGCCGCCGCTATGAACTGGAGGATATCTTCCTCCGGATGACCGAAGGAGGGGAAGCCTGATGGTCAGCGAGAGCAAACTGCAACGCCTCAACGAGCATGGCTGGCGGGTGGGGCTGGCTAACCTGTTGCGCAAGGAAAACGGCGAATGGTGGGGCACCAGGGCCTGGCTGGTTCAGGCCATCATCTGGCTGGCGATCTGCAACGGTCTGCTGGCGATCATCCTGTGGATGGCTCCCGCGCAGTCGCGCCAGGCGGTGGAGGCTGGTCGGGCCGCCGAGGAACTCACCGGTCAGCAGGCCGTCGTTGATGGGCTGGAGGTCTTCCTGATGGTCAGCGCGATGGCCACCGCCATTGGCATCGCGATCATCATGCAGGATTCCATCATGGACGAGAAGAAATCCGGTACGCTGGCCTGGGTGCTCTCCAAACCGGTCGCCCGCCCGGCGGTGATCATCGCCAAGCTGGTCGCCAACAGCATCGGCGCCCTGGCGATCATGATCCTGTTGCAGGGGGCGGTCGCTTTTGTCCAGTTGCGGCTGGCCGGGAGCGATGTCGCGCCGGGGCCGTTCCTGCTGGCCCTGGGGGTACTGGGGCTGCACCTGCTGTTCTACCTGGCCCTGACGCTGATGCTGGGTGTGCTCTTTGACAACCGGGGGCCGGTGATCGCCATCCCGTTGCTGCTGGTCTTTGGCTATCAGATCCTGCTAGGCATCGCCCCTGGCCTGCGCCAGATCACGCCTTACGGCCTGACCGTGCCTGGCGGAGCGGACGACCCCGGCCTGGCGCTGCTGATCGCGCGCGGCGACCCCGTCTCCTCCCTGCTGCCAGTCGCCGCGACGATGGTCTGGATCGCCATCTTCATCAGCGTGACGCTCTGGCGCTTTGAGCGGCAAGAGTTCTAGGCCACCCCTGAAAACTTCAGAGGGCACAGGGCCGATCGCCTGCGGTTAGCCCGCCGTGCCCTCTGATCTTTTTCCCTGGCGCCCACAAACAGCGCTTAATCAAACTGGAAGCGGGTCACCGTGGTGGGGTAGTCCGTCCAGGCAAAGGCCACGCGGGGCCGCAGCACCCACATCGGCTCGCCATGCGGCGTATCGTACTTGGCCAGGTAAGCCGCGTCGATGCGGGCTACCAGCGCTGGATCGGTGACTCGTTCCGCCTGCCCGTCCAGGATCACGACGTTATCGCCACTTTCCAGGTGCACAACCAGATTGGGGTTGACGGCCAGGTTGCGGTTCCAGCGTGTGGTCGGGCCGCCGCTACAGTAGAACGCGCCATCCAGCCAGATACCCCAGACCGGCATGGCGTGCGGGCGGCCGTCCGGGCGGACGGTCGCCAGCCAGTAGTTGCGGGCGGCAGCCATCTGCGTGTCGACGAATTCCCAGGGGAGCATCCCCTCTTCTTCTTCCGGGATGCCGTAGCTTTTTTCGATCTGCGGGCGGCTGCGGCGGGGGGTTGGCGGTGTGGTCATGGCAGGTGTTGCCTCCTGATGGGCACAAAGCGCCGGCACATGCCACCGATTGTACGCCGGGCGCGGCGGCAGATCGAGCGCCGGGAGCCTGCCCAGGCAAAAAGCGGGGCCGCACGATAGGTGCGGCCCCGAAGATTCCCGGTCATGACGATCAGTCGCCGGCGGCGGAAGCTGGCTCTTTTCGGAGCGCTTCTGTTCTGGCCGCGCGGCGGCGTCCCCAGGGCGTGCCCAGCCAGTTCAACAGGAAGTAGTCAAGCCCCAGGTAACCGGCGGTCTTCCAGGCAAAGATGAGCACCAGGGCGGTGATGAAGAGTACCGGGTTGGTGCTGGCGCTGCCGGCCATCATGAAGTTCCAGTTCATGACCGCGCCGAAGAAGGCGGCAATCCCTACAAATGCACCAACAATCAGTGCAATGCCGACCAGCAGCTCACCGTAAGCGACCAGCTTGGCAAACCAGGTATATGCCTGGGCATCCAACAGGCTCTGAATGAAGCCCCGGTACCAGTCGAAGGCGATGGGTGGGCGGCCTGTTTCTGGGATAGCAATGGCATTGCTCCAGTAACCCTTGAGCGCATCGCCGGTGACTACCCAGGCAGGATTGCCGATCTTGTGGCTGGCGGCCTCAATCCACTGGTAGCCCAGCCAGATGCGCAGGACAAGCCACAACACGGAAAAACGCACATCGTTGAACAGTGTCCTGACAAACGCCGGGTCCTCGATCACCCGGTCCTGATGACGCTTGAGCAGGTTGGCCATGATGTTATCCTCTCGTCGCTGCTACCCTCACATATGACCCGATGGTAGCCCCTGACAAGAGCGTTTTGTAGCGGGGAAAACCCGCTCCCGGCCCGCTGGCTGTCAGGGATTGCCCTGGATTTACGCCGGGGAAACCCTGACAGCCGTCCTGCTCAGTCCAGCACACCGTGCTCCAGCGCGGAGCGCACGAGCTGCGCCCGCGTTTGCAGCCCCAGCTTTTCCATCCCCCGTGCCCGGTACGTTTCCACCGTTTTGACGCTGATGTACATCTCCTCGGCGATCTCGGCGTTGGTGTAGCCAAGCGCCACGCGACGCAGCACTTCGTATTCGCGCTCGGAAAGCTCCTGCCAGGGGTTCGCCGAGGAGGAAGGCTTGCTATCACCTACGCCCGGCAGGACGTTCTGGAGCAGCTTCTGGGTCATGGCGGAATGGACGTAGGTTTCCCCACGCAGCACGGCCCGGATGGCCAACAGCAGCTCGGCATCCGCCGCCTTCTTGAGCACATAGCCCGCCGCGCCCAGTAGCAAGGCTTTTTGCAGGTAGCTGGCGTCGTCATGCATGGTCAGGATCAGGATACGGCTTTGCGGCAACTGCTCCCGCAGCCGCGGGAGCGCGGCCAGTCCATCCAACCCCGGCATATTCAGGTCGAGCAGGATCAGATCGGGGCGGAGCGCCAGCGCCGCGCGTACAGCTTCCTGCCCATCGCTTGCCTCGCCGACCACGGTCAGGTCCGGCTGACGATCAATGAGCAAACGCAGTCCAGCCCGCAGGATGGCATGGTCATCGGCCAGCAGGATACGCTTGGGATCAGGCATCAGGCTCCTCCAAAGGATGGGCAGCGTACCGCTCATGACCCGGCAGCGGTAGACGAACAAACAGGCTTGTCCCCTGGCCTGGCTGCGATTCAATGGTCAGGCTGCCCCCGAACAACCAGGCACGCTCACGGATGCCCTGCAAGCCCAGACTCTCCCCACCGCTGATGTTGACCACCGCCGGGTCAAAACCGCGCCCATCATCCTCAATCACGATCTTCAAGACATCGTTTTGACGGTCGATCAGGACGCTGGCTACCGTGGCTTGCGCGTGGCGGACGATGTTCGTCAGCCCTTCTTGCACAATCCGGTAAAGGGCCGTTTCCATCTCCACCGGCAGCCGCCGATCCAGACCTTTGGCCACCAGGTCGACCGGGATACCGTAACGGCGCTGGTAGTCTTCCGCCAGACGCTCCAGAGCCGCCAGCAAACCCAGGTCGTCCAGCACTGCCGGGCGTAGCTGCCAGGCGATGGCATGCACTTCGGCCAGGGTGGCATCCACAATCTGGCGCAGTTCGTCCAGGCGTGGTTTGAGCAATATGCCGTGCGGGGTTTCTTCCAGGTTGCGCAGCCCGATCAGGATCGAGGTGAGGGACTGACTGGTACTGTCATGCAGCTCGCGAGCAATGCGTCTGCGTTCGGCCTCCTGAGCCACAATGACACCGCTGATGTAGCGCGCCCGCAGCCGCTCCCGTTCGGCCCGCTCACGGTCAGCCACCGCCAGGGCCTCCGTCATGCTGTTGAAGGCGTCGGCCAGGTCACCGATCTCGTCGGCGGCCCAGCGTTCCACCCGCCGGGCAAAATTGCCATGCTCCACATCATGCGCCGCGGCCACCAGTTCCAGAATGGGCCGCGTCAGCACCCAGGTCAGAAAGGTCGCTGCCACCAGCCCGACCGCCACCATGATCAGCGTCGTGAGCACCAGTTGCCAGGTGACCGTGCTGACAGTCGTCAGCAGCTGTTCCTGGGCCAGGCCTAGGTGTACTGTCAGTCCGCCCTCCGGCAAGGTATTGCTCACATCCAGGACTGGGCCGGACGCACCCGCCGCCAGCGTCATGGTGGTATGGCGGTGAGCATCATCGGCAGCCGGGCCAAGATGGGTTGCCAGCCACGGCGGCAGATCGCCGGAGAAGGTGCTGGCGAGCAATTCTCCGCGCCGATCCACGACGACGATATACGCCACATGGGTATTGTGGGCATCAGTAGAGTAATGAATCTCTTCCTGCTTCAGGAAGAGTTCCAACCCGTGAGTATCTCCCGCCGCCACAAAGTCGGCGCTGCGCTCCGCCAGGCGCTCGATCAGGGCTATGCCCTGGTTCTCCAGTTGCTGCTGGAGGGTGTCGACCAGCACTTCCCGCATCTGAAGGGTAACGAACACCCCCAGCAGCGTCACCGTGCCCAGCACGATTCCCAACACCTTGATCCGAATGCTCACCCCGCCCAGAACTGCCCACAGACGGTTCAGCAGGGTGGAAAGAAAAGGGGACCTCATGGTGGTAATGTCTTTCTTCAGCCTGATCACACCGGATTATAGCGGATATAGCTGGTCAAAAAATGAACACATGATGAAAACCAGAGGCTAACCTTTAGCCTTTATCCTGTTGATCACCGGGTAGGCCGGAGATCATGCCATTGAGGTGACATCCGGCTATTGCCCTGGCAGCGGGGGAGCGATAGATTCACATTCAGAATATTGAATAGGTGTGTTACCATGCCTGACTTCGACACCTGCGCTGCGCTGTTCAAAGCCTTAGCTCATCCCGTCCGCCTGCAAATCCTGAGCCTGCTGCGGGCGGGCGAGGTTTGTGTCTGCCACATGGAAGCCGCACTGGGCAAGCGGCAGGCTTATATCTCCCAGCAACTGATGATCCTGCGCGAGGCCGGTTTGATTGACTCCCGCAAGGAAGGCCGCCAGGTCTTCTACTGGATCACGGAGGAACGAACCCTGCGGCTGCTGGACGACCTGTTCGGCCCGGCCCCGGCGGAGAACCCCGCGCTGGAGGAGTGCTCCTGCCCGCGTTGCACCGCGGCAAACCTATTCGCCACTGTGCATCCAATCAAGGAGGAGGATATTCATGCTCACCATCAAAGTGCTCGGCCCCGGTTGCCCCAACTGCCAGAAGGTTGAGGAGCGCACGCGCGAAGCGCTGGCCATGCTCCAGCCGGAAGGTGGCTACGAACTGATCAAGGTCAAGAACCCGATGGAGATCAGCAGCTACATCCTGCGTACACCAGGCCTGGTGATCAACGAGAAGGTTGTAGCCCAGGGACGCATCCCCTCAACCGACGAGATCATGACCTGGCTGGCCGACGCCCTGGAAGCCGGATAGGACGAATCTGCCTCGCCCCGGCGAGGCGTTTTGATGGCAAGGAATCATTCAAAAACTTGAATGCCTTGCTGCTCTCCAGCAAATACTGCTGCGACAAACACCCCCCACGGAGGAAGGTATGCCAATCGGCGATCTGATTCTGCAACTACTCCAGGCCGGATGGACAGGCTTGCTGGATTACCTGGCTGCGCATGTGTTGCTTTGCCTGCTACCGGCCTTCTTTATCGCTGGTTATCTTGGTGGTCTGATGCCGCCGGAGGTTGTCACCCGCTACCTGGGGCCAAAGACGCCCAAATGGATCAGCTACCCGGCGTCGGCGATCGGCGGCTTTCTGCTGGCGGTGTGCTCCTGCACCATCCTGCCGCTGTTCGCCGGCATCTGGAAGCGTGGCGCGGGCCTCGGCCCGGCCATCACCTTCCTGTTTGTCGGCCCGGCGGTCAACATCCTGGCGATCAGCTACACCGGCGCGGCGATCGGGCTGGATATCGCCCTGGCCCGGATCGTGCTGTCCATTGCCTTCGGCATCGTGATCGGCCTGATCATGGCTGCTATCTTCCGGGGAGAGCAGACAGCTGTTCAAAACGCCACCATGTTTGAGGGACAGGCGGCACTCCGCCCAGCGCTGTGGGCGCTGTTCGGGTTGCTGATCGCCGTCCTGATCGCCGGAACGCTCCAGATCGATCTACTGACCGGGACGCTCTTCAGCGTGACCCTGCCGCTAGAGCTGCCCGCCGGCGTAGGGAGCACGCTGGACGCGCTCAACCTGACCGTGCAGGGAGCCGTCCTGATCCTCATGCTGGTGCTCATCGCCCCGCTGGCCTGGAAGGGCTTCAACAATGTCCTGAGCGCGGTCAGCAGCTGGACATGGGGCGCACTGGTGCTGGTCGGCCTGACCGTGCTGCTGGCCGCCCCGACCACTGAAAAAGGCAGTCTGGTCATCCACATCACCGGGCGTTTTGTAGCTGAGTTGCTGCTGATCGGCGCAATCGGTTACGTGGCAACTCGCAAGCTCACCGAAGACGAGCTGGCCCACTGGTTGTGGGAGACCTGGCGCTTTGTCAAGCAGATCTTCCCCCTGCTGCTGGCGGGCGTCTTCCTGGCCGGGATGGCGCGGGCGATCATCCCGGAGGACTGGATCCGGGCGCTGGCCGGGCAGAATACGCTCCCGGCTAACCTGCTGGCGGTGCTGTTCGGTGTCTTTATGTACTTCCCGACGCTGGTCGAGGTGCCGATCGCCCGCATGTTCCTGGACCTGGGGATGCATCGCGGGCCGCTGCTGGCCTACCTGCTGGCCGACCCAGAACTGAGCCTGCAGAGCATCCTGGTGACCGGGCGTATCCTGGGCCGCAGGAAGACAGCAGTATACGTGTCACTGGTGGCCGTGTTCAGTACGTTGGCCGGGTACCTGTTTGGGGCGGCGCTGGCCGCCTTGTAGCGCAAAAGGAGAAACATATGACGACGCAGTTCATTCCTCCCGAATGGGCCTTTGAATTTCATGGGCATGAATGTCCCTTCATGCCCATAGGCTACCGCATGGGCAAACTGGCGCTTGAGTATCTGGGCGCTGAGAAAGAACCCGATCACGGTTTCTTTGTCTTCCCCGAACTGGGCGAAGGCCACCCACAGACCTGCATGATAGATGGGATTCAGATCGCGACCGGTGCAACCTATGGCAAAGTAATGGTCGCCAAGACTTTCTACGGCAAACTGGCGGCCACGTTCTACCATCCACAGAAAGGCGCAGTGCGCTATTCGCTGCTGCCCGATTTCATCGACGCGATGGGTAAGTTCGAGTTTTTTGCCTATCGCAAGAAGGGTATCGAGCCGTCTCACATTCCGCTGGACGTGCGCCGCGAGGTGATCCAGTGGGTGTACGACCAGCCTGATGAAGCGCTCTTCAAAGTAGAAGCCAGGCCCGATTTCACGTATACGCCGGTCAAAGGGTCGTTCAACAAGACCAGGTGCAGTGTGTGCGGCGAGTATGTCTTTGATCGCTACGTGCGGATGCAAGACGGCCAACCGGTGTGTATTCCCTGCTCCGGCTATGAAAAGACTGTCTTGGTTGAGCGGTGAATTCAACGGCCTTCCGAAGGCCAGAAGCCTTCGGAAGGCTAACTGAGAGGACAAAGATGGAACTCAGTAGCACACTTCTGGCTGCTGTCATCCTTGCCTTTGTGATAGCTTTTGTATTCTCCATGTTTGGCCAGGGTGGCGGATCGGTGTACTCCCCGATGCTCATCTTGCTCGGTTACGCGACATTGCTGGCCACTTCTACATCCCTCGTACTGAATCTCATCACGTCAGTGTCTGCCGGCTATGTCTTTTTCCGTAACAGGATGATTGACTATAAAGCGTCCTTCGCGTTCGTACCTGGTATCATCCTTGGCGCGTTTCTGGGAGGATACCTGTCCAAATTTGTCGATTCCACCCTCTTGCTATGGTTGTTTGTGTTCTTCCTGGTTGGTTTGGGAGCGAGGATGTTCTACTCCTATTGGGAGAAAGGAACAGTTGAGCAAAACCCTCCAACAAGACTATCCGCAGCCATGTACACCCTCATCGTGTTATTCAGTTTCGCTGTGGGAATCATCGCCGGGCTGCTCGGTGTAGGCGGCGGGATACTCATTGTTCCTTTCATGGTTTATGTCTGCAAATATCCGACCAAGTTTGCGGCAGGATCGTCACATTTGATCATCTCGTTCTCCGCGCTTGCCGGAATCATAGGCCATGCGGCGTCTCACAGTCTCGATTTTCAACTGATGATGGTGACTGGCGCTGCCGTTCTCATTGGCGGTAACCTCGGGGCAAGGTTCAGCATGAGATTCAAATCGTCAATGATCAAGGCTGGCCTCGGGCTACTGATGTGGCTGCTGGCGGCCCAGATCCTGCTGAAGCTCCTAGGATACCTGTGACATCCAATCCGTAGCGGCAAACGAAGGAAACGGCTTGTGTTAACCGTCAAAATTCCTGGTTCTGGCTGCCCCACCTGACGATAGCTGGAAGCAGAAACACGCGTCGTGTTGGAGGAGACGATGGGGCCGCCGGTAGTGTATGAAGTGATCAGGGTAACCGACCTTCGGGCTAACCGACCACGACCTGTTGCGGTTGCCTGGGTTGGCGCTCAACGAGAAGGTGCTGTGCAGTGGGTGGATTCCCAGCAGGGCACAGATCGCTGCATGGTTGGCTGCTCAACCTGCGCAACGATCTGCCCACGCGAAGCGATCGAATTCCCCTCACGGGGCTATAATTCAGCAACTGATCCGCGAGAAGAAAGTCGCCCGCCAGAGCAAAGATAGGCTACGGGCACATCCCGGCGAATACGCAACAGAGCCAGAACCGGGACCGCTGTGAGTCTCGTCGCCCTGTTCAGCACAATTGCCGGATACCTGTTCGGGGCGGCGCTAGCCTCATTATAATGACAGGCAAAGCTAATGACTGGAAGCGATAAGATAGACAGCCAGACGGAGCCAACGATGAAAAAAGCGGTCACGCTGATCCTGGATCATGAGGAGATCATCGAGCTATACCGTATCCTGCTCGATGAGGATGCGGAAAGTGCGCTGGCCTTTCTGAAGGCGCATCTGAAAGGCCAGGTGCGCAACCTGCTCGAAGGCGGCTGAAAGGTGCTTATTCAGGTGCCCGGGGCGGGTACAGCCAGGATGCAGGGTGATCTCTTCAGACGGGAGCCGTATTTGCGGTAGGATGTTCAGCCAGAGCAGCTGGTTGCCCACGCCAGGCCGTTAGACACCTGTTCTGCGATGTCTGCTTTCCTGGTGTCTGGCGCATCCCTGCGCGTTGGCTGCCCTGCCAGGTGCCTTTAATGGCTCTGTTGAGGTAACTCTATCTGACCGGAGAAATGTTCGAAAGGAGCAGCAAATCCATGACAGAAACAACCTATGTGTCCCGCAGACAGGTAACCGGTGTATTTCAGCGACTTTCGCTACTGGACCGGTTCTTACCGCTGTGGATCTTCCTGGCAATGGCCGCCGGCGTGCTACTGGGCGCTGCCTTTCCCGGCATCCAGACGGCATTTGACGCTCTGCGCATCGACACCGTTTCTTTTCCCATTGCCATCGGCCTGCTGTGGATGATGTACCCCGTGCTGGCGAAGGTCAAATATGAGGAACTAGGCAAGATCCGGAATCAGGGCCGACTCTTTGGCGTCTCCATCCTGCAGAATTGGCTGATTGGCCCGGCGCTGATGACCGGCCTGGCCTGGCTCTTCCTGTCGGATATGCCCGAATACCGCACCGGCCTGATCATTGTCGGGCTGGCTCGCTGTATTGCTATGGTGCTCATCTGGAACATGCTTGCTGGAGGGAACAGCGAGGATTGTGCCGTGTTGGTCGCGCTGAATTCCGTGTTCCAGATCATCATGTATAGCCCGCTGGCCTACTTCTACCTGACGATCGTGCCTGGCTGGTTTGGCGCGGACACGGCCAACGTTGGCGTGACGATGTGGGACATCGCCAAAAGCGTGCTGATCTTCCTGGGTATCCCGCTGGCGGCGGGGGTGATCACCCGCTTTGTCCTCATCAGCCGTAGAGGCAAAGAATGGTACGATACGGATTTCGCGCCGCGCCTGGGGCGGACGGCGATCATCGGCCTGCTGTTCACCGTCGTGGTCATGTTCAGCATGCAGGGCGAGAAGATCCTGGCCCTGCCCGGTGATGTGCTGCGGATCGCCCTGCCTCTGCTGGCCTATTTTGTCATCATGTTCGCCGTGAGCTTCTTCATGGCTAGGCGACTGGGCTTCCCTTATGATGCCTCAGCCACGCTCTCTTTTACGGCAGCCAGCAACAACTTTGAGCTGGCAATCGCGGTAGCTGTCGGCGCATTCGGCATCGCTTCCGGCCAGGCGCTGGCGACTGTCGTTGGCCCGCTGATCGAAGTCCCGGTGCTGATCGGGCTGGTCTACGTGGCTCTGTGGCTGGGCCGGCGGCTGTTTGCTGGCGACCCCACCCTCCCGGCGGAACCGACAGGGGCCAGCCCATCACTCTAGCAGGGGTGTGAGCGCCTGCAGGTATCTGGCCGAGTCAGGAGACAGGACATGGCGCCGCCAGATGATAGCCCGTACCTGGAATCGATCGCGCTGATCCGGACGCTGCCCTGCCTGGCGGAACCGGGCCGGATCATCGTGATCGGGCAACCGTCCCGGCTGCTGGATGACGTGCTGCCGTACCTGGCAACACTGCCGGACGTGATCACCTACAACCCACACCAGGGCGCGTTGACCTTTCGCCGCCAGCGCGGTTTCCTGACACTCTACCCTGACCGGGTGTACTTCACCCAGGTGGCGAATGTTGAAGAAGGGCTGGCGCTGCTGGGGGCGCTGGTGGAGGCGATCAACGCCACCTGGGCCGAGCGTGACGCGCTGGCCCCGGCCAGGGCGGCCCGCCGCGCCCCGCGCATGATGGATGTCTGGTCGCTGCTGCCACAAACGAACTGCAAAGCCTGTGGGGAGCCGACCTGTATGGCCTTCGCGGTAGCGCTGATCCAGGGGCAGCGCACGGTGGACGAATGCACCCCGTTGCTGACTGACGAGGCGCTGGCGGATCGCCGCGCTACCCTACAGGCGATGCTGTAAACGCACCCTGGCCCGCGGCGATGGCCGCTTGACCACAGGCACAAGAACGCCGGAGGTCGCCACCCCCGGCGTTCTTGTGGTCAAACCTGCGCTTCAGCGATTCGTCCAGGGCGGGAGTCAGCAGCGGCCTAGCGACGCTGCCGCTGCTCCTCACGCCTGTCCTCTTTCACACCCAGGGCGCCTTCCAGCACCATGCTGACAATGCCCATAATCAGGCCACCCAGAATGGCCCAGCCCAGGCCATCCACGATCAGGCGGCCCCCAGACAGGGCAGCAGTGAGTAACAACAGCAAGCCGTTGATGATCGGGATCAGCAGGCCCAGCGACAGGATGATGAACGGGCAGCCGAGGAATATGATCACCGGCTTCACCAGCGCGTTGACCAGGGCGATGATCAGCGCCAGCACCGCCAGTGTGCCCAGATCGTCGTTGACCACTGTGATGCCCGGCAATAACGCGGCGACAACCGCGATGGCAATCCCGTTGATGATCAGGCGCAGGATGAATCCGCGCATGGTTTGGCTCCTTTCGCCTCAGGTGGCAAGACTCTGATCCCCTGTACGCAGAGCCAGGGCGGTAGTTGCATCAGGACTTGATCCACGCGCCCCACCAGGCCGGACCATAATCGCCCACACCGGTCAGCCCGGCAGCCACACCCATGTATTCCGCGTTGGCATACAGCGGAACCACCGGGATCGTCCCTGCTGGGCCAAACAATCGGGCCTCAATCCGGGTGTAGACATCGGCGCGCTCAGCAGGATCGATGACGCTGGTCGCCGCCCAGTCGATCAGCGCGTCCACCGCGCCGCACGGCAGGCCGCTGTGGAAGTAACCGAAGGTGCAATGGAAGGCATCCGCCGCGCCACCGTGTGCATCCAGATGCTCAGGCGTATAGTCGGTCAGCCACAGGTGAATCCGGTCGCTGGCTTCTTCATCGATCAGGTCACGGCCAATGTTGCGCAGCGTGGCCGCGCGCACCCGCACCACCTCGAACAGGCCCGGCTGGCAGCCCAGCACGCTCGACCACATACCGATGATCTGCGCCGCCAGCGGCTCCTGGCCGGGCGGCACGCCCAGCTTGAGCACTTCCGGCACATGGTTGCAGCCGGGATAACCGGCTGCCGCCAGCGCCGCGCGGGCCGCCTCCGGCGCGTAGCCGACAGCCGCCGCTTCCTCCGGCCCGGCGATGCTGCCCGGATGGGTGAATGTTGTCACCGCTAGGTGGCCAGAATCGTCGGCGACCAGCGCGGCGCGGTCGATGCTCCACGATAGCGCCTGGCGGACACCCGCCGCATTAACAAAAGTCCGCTCGGTGGAAAAGCCCAGCACGGTCACCCGGTCGCCCCGCAGCGCGGACGCGCCGGGCGCGGTTTCCGCCCCCAGCCGGACGAAGTCGGCCTCGCCAGCAGCAAAGACCTCGCCCGGATCGTCGCCGTAGGTGATCTCCACCCGGTCGATGTTGCCCGGCAGGGGGTCCGGCCAGAAGGGATTGCGCTCCAGGATCAGGCGCTCTCCGGCTGTCCAGCCGGTCAGGACATAGGGGCCATTGCTGGCCTGCATCGGCCAGGCGGCGGTAAAAGCGGCAAATTCGCGGGGGATGGGGCGGAACTCCGGTGCGGCCAGCAGGCCGGGCAGGTACGCCGCCGGGAAGGTCAGGTGCAACACCAGTGTGGTCGGGTCGGGCGCTTCCGCGCCGATCAGGGCGGCGATCTGCTCATCGGTGGTGAGCAACGGGTTAGCCTGCAGGGCGGCATAGCAACCGCGAATGATGAAGATGGCTGTGCTGGCCGGTTTGGGCTTGAGGGGGTGGCAGGCGCGGCGCAGCGCGGCAACGACATCGTCGGCGACTACCGGCCGCAGGGCCTGGATCGCCCCCTCCGGCGCGTTGAAGCTCACCCAGGGGATGTCCTCCCGCAGGCTGAAGGTCCAGGTCAGGCCGTCGGCGCTGACCGACCAGTTGCGGGCCAGGACGGGCGCCGCCTGGCGGGTTGCCGCATCGTAGCGGAACAGGCCGACGAACAGATTCTCCACCAGATCGCGGGCGGCGGAAGGACCGGCGGGCAGCGCCTGCGGGTCTGGCAAGGGGATTCCCGCCGTCGCGCCGGTGATAGGTCGGGCGGCGACGCGTAAAATCGCCCTCTCCTGCGCCCCAACGTCTGCCGGGGCAAGCAGACCGGCCAGCGCAGCGAGCGCGATCAGGGTACGGGCAACACGGGTCAGGGTTCCGGGCATCAGTCCGCTGTCCTCAGTACAATCCGGCTACAGACAGGAGGGGCGGGCCTGTGCGGATGCCCGCCCCCCATCAGTCCGGCGGGGAGTCTACCTGACTCCGCGCCGCCTGACAACGAAACTGCAGGCCATGGCTGTCAGCCATCAGATGACGCTGCATGCAAGAACGGGGAATAGGCAGTGGGCAGGTCTCCCACTCTCCCTGGCCGCCCGGCCAGATCCAGCGGGGGCGGGGTATAATGCGCGTGCGCCGGTTGCCGATGACAGGATGCCCGTATGCGCTTTTCCGCTGTAACTGTTGAGCGCGCCGCTGCTGCCGTGATATTGCTGGCCTATGCTGTCCTGGCCGCGCTCTACGCCCTGCTGACCCCCGCCTGGCAGGTTCCCGATGAACCGGCCCATTACAACTATATCCGCCAGGTGGCGGCGGAAGGCTGCTGCCCGGCCCTGACCGCCGAAGACTGGGATGCCAGTTACCTGGCGACGCTCACCGGTAGCGGCTTCGCCCCGCAGCATCTGGAGCAGCTGGATAGCGTCCAGTACGAAGATCACCAGCCGCCGCTGTATTACCTGCTGGCTGCGCCGGTTTACCGCCTGACCGGTGGGAGTCTGGCGGCGTTGCGGCTGTTCTCGGCGCTCATCGGGGCGGGCGTGGTGCTGTGCGTCTACGGCGTGGCGCGGGCCGCCGGGGCGGAGCCGCCCATCCGGCTTGGCGCGATGGCTTTTGCCGCCTTTTTGCCGCAGCATGTGGCGATTCTGGCCGGGGTGAACAACGATGGCCTGGCCGGGCTGATCGTTGGCGCGGGGACGCTGCTGGCCGTGCTACAGGCAACCGGGCGGCTCCCTGGGCGGCGCGGCGCGCTCCTGCTGGGCGGTATGGTGGGGTTGGGCTTCCTGACCAAAGCCTCAACCCTGCTGCTGGGGCCGCTGGCCGCGCTGGCCATCTACCTGCGCTGGCGGGGGGAAGCTGACCGCCGTCTGGCCGGGTTGCTGGCAGCCTGGGCGCTATTCCTGTTGCCCGTCCTGCTGCTCGGCGGGCTGTGGTGGGGGCGCAACCTGGCTCTGTACGGCTGGCCGGATGTCATGGGCCTGGGGAGACATGACGCCGTTGTTGTCGGCCAGCCGCGTACCGTCGACTGGATCGCCGCCAGAGGCCTGGGGGGATGGCTGGCGGAAGGCGTCCGCGTGACCTTCCAGAGCTTCTGGGGCCAGTTCGGCTGGATGGGCGTGCCTATGCCGGGCTGGGTCTATACCGCGTTGCTGGTGTTCACCGTGCTCAGCGCCGCCGGGCTGATCCCGCTGGCGATCCGGGCGCAACGGTGGGATGCCCTCACCCCCACCGCCCGCGACGTGCTGGCTTTGCTTGCGGCGCTCCTGGCGCTGGGGATCGCCCAGTTCATCTACTACAACCTCACCTTTGTACAATTCCAGGGGCGCTACCTGTACCCGGCCCTGAGCGCGCTGGCACTGGCCTTTGCCGGGGGCTGGGCGGGCTGGGCGTCCCTGTTACCCGACCGCTGGGCGGGAATGTTGCGCTGGCTGCCGGCGGCGGTGATGTGGGGGTTAGCTGGGCTGGCTGTGCTGGCGCTGTGGCGCTTCATCCTGCCCAGCCTGCCAGGATGGTGAGTGGCCGGCGATGGTGATGCTCCCGGCCCGCGGCTATAATCGGCGGCAGAAGCGCTACTTCTGCCGCCAGCGAGGAGAGGGATGACCCTATGCACAGTCTGCAGACGGTTGGCGTCCTGGCCCATCCCTTCCGTCCGGCGACCTTCCCGCTGGCGGAGGAGATCGCCGCCGGTTTGCGGGAGCGTGGCCTGAACTGCTGGGTGCGCACCGGCGAGGCCGCCGAGCAGATCCACGACCTGGCGCCGGAGACCGATCTGGTCGTTGCCATCGGTGGCGACGGCGCGATGCTGCGGGCGGCGCGGCTCTGCGCCCCCCACAGCGTGCCTGTGTTGGGCGTCAACGTTGGTCGCCTGGGTTTCCTGACGGAGGTGCGCAGCCCCAACCGCTGGCCGCAGGCCCTCGACGCGGTGCTGGCCGGGCGCTACTGGATCGAAGAGCGCATGATGGTCGGCTACGAAGCCCGGCGCGGCGATCAGTGCCTGTGCGCGGGTGACGCCCTCAACGACGTCGTGATCGGGCGTGGCGAACTGGCAACTACCGTCTGGCTGGAGACGTACATTGACCGCGGCTGGACGACCACATACGCCGCCGACGCCCTGATCATCGCCACCGCCACCGGCTCGACGGCTTATGCGCTGGCCGTCGGCGGGCCGATCTTGCCGCCGGAGCTGCGCAACATCCTGATCGTGCCGGTAGCCCCGCACCTGACGATGGACCGCCCGATTGTGGTTTCCGAAGGCGCGGTGATCGATGTGTTTGTCGCGCCGGAGAATCGGACGGGGGTCATTGTGTCCGCCGATGGCGTGTTGGCGACGACGCTGCAGGTCGGCGATCGGGTCACCGTTCAGGCCAGTGCGCACGTCAGCCGCTTCGTTCGCCTGCGGGGGCGCAACTATTTCTACCGTTCGCTGCTCGACCGGCTGGAGCCGCGCCATCCTTCCCGCCAGCGCCCGCGCCATACCGGGTTTATGGAAAACGACGAGAACTAGATCAGCGGAGCCAACAGCCATCAGCGAGAACCGGAACATGCCTGACACCTCACCACCTGACGCCTCCTCGCTTGCCCTGTCACCCGCCGAGGGCGACACCCTGTATTGCCCGGTGCATCCTGAGCGCGCCACCAGTCTGCGCTGTAACCGCTGCGGGCGACCCATGTGTGTGTCCTGCGCTGTGCAAACGCCGGTTGGCTATCGCTGCCGGGAGTGTGTCCGCAACCAGCAGGACGTGTTCTACACGGCCACGCCGCTGGATCTGGTCATCGCTGCGGCGGCCAGCGCGGGCGTCAGCCTGGCCGCCAATTACATAGCCGGGCTGCTGCCGCTGTTCCTGATGCTGTTCCTGGCGGCGGCAGCTGGTGGCCTGTTGCCACAGCTCATTAGCTCGCTGACCGGTCGCCGCCGGGGACGCTACACCTACCTGGCGGTGGCTGCCGGGATTGTGATCGGCGCGTTACCGGCGCTGCTGCCGAATCTGCAGTTCGTCCTGCTGGGCGCACCGCCGACCGTTCTGGTCTGGCCGCTGCTGTTCAACGCTGTCCTGCTGGCGATCGCTTACGGCTGGTTCCGCCGCCCATCCATCTGACCGCCTGAGCCGCGGCGAACCGGCCTATCCTGACGGGGCCAGGTGGCCCATAGTGAGGAGGGAAGCCATGCCGGTACGATCTGCCGCGTCCGGAGTGACCCATGATGAGCAGGTGACCTACCATACCCGCATCGATCCCCACCGCCGCGCTTCGGGGCTATCCGATGTCATCCTGGGCGGCCAGGATGGGCTGGTCAATGTACTGGGGGTGATTCTGGGGGTGGCCGCCGCCACCAGCGATCCGCGCATCGTGCTTGTGGCCGGGCTGGCGGCGACCTTTGCTGAATCGGTCTCGATGGGTGCTGTGGCCTACACCTCTACCCTGGCCGAGGCCGACTTCTACGAGAGCGAGCGTACCCGCGAGTACCGCCACCTGCTGGAAGTCCCGGCGGTAGAACGCCGCGAAATCCGTGAGATTTACACCCTCAAAGGCTTCGAAGGCCAGCTGCTTGACCACATTGTGGACACGATCACGGCCAACCCGGATGTCTGGGTGGCGGTGATGATGGCCGAGGAACACGGGCTGGCCCATGTGGATCGCCGCCAGGCCCTGAAGTCCGCCGTAATCGTCGGCGTCTCGGCCATCATCGGCTCGCTGATCCCGCTCCTGCCGTTCCTGTTATTTCCCGTGGCCATTGGCATCCCCGTCTCCATCGGGCTGTCGGCGCTGGTGCTGTTTGCGGTCGGGGCCTACAAAGCGCGGGTGACCATCGGGCGTCCGGGGCGCAGCGGGCTGGAAATGGCGGCTATCGGCACGGTCAGCGCGCTGGTCGGCTACGCGGTGGGCCTGCTGCTCCGGGTGCCCGGCGGGCCATGATCCTGGCGGCGGGCTGCCTGCCGCGCTCCGGAATCGCAGGCAGGTCTCATCCGCAGGGGAAAATGGGAGTGGGGAACAGGGAAAAGGCAGTAGGGGGCCGCCGGCCTCCTGACCTCTTGCTGCCTGCCACTTCTTTCCCGGTTTCCTGGCCTCCTGACCACCTGGTCTCTTCGTTGTCTGCATGGTGCCCGCCTATCTCTGTTCGCGAAAGCATGGTAATATGGCCATCCGGCAACGTTGTCATCGCTTATAGCCTTCACTGGCAACGGAGATGGTTGCTTATGCCTCAATCCCTGCTTCCTGATCTTGAACAGACGGTCGGCGATCTGGCGCTGGACCTGATGCGCGCGCCGCGCCTGTACCCGGAGATGGTGCGCAGCGCCCCGCTCGATCAGCGCGGCGAAGTCGCCCCGGACGCGGTGCGGGTGACCCAGCATTACGTCGCTGGCCTGCTGGCCTACGGTTTTGACGCCTCCTATGAGGAGTTGCAGGAAACCCTGCGCTGGTTTGATACGCCCTTCCCCAGCGAGACTCACCGCCGGGTGGACGCGGTGGAAATGACGCGGCTGGAAGCCCTGCTACTGCTTAACGCGCCGGAACGCTGTATCCTGCCGCGGTTGGAGCAGCTCCTCCACCAGCGCACTATTGGCAGCGATCACTTTGTGATCGAGGGGCGCGGCAGCGATTTTGACACCCTCTGGTCGCTCAAGGTGCTGGAGCTGGCCGATGAGCGGGGGCTGCTCAACGGCCTGGTGGACCGCGAGCAGTTACGCCAGCTGGCCGGGCGGGTAATCGCCGGTACGCCGCTGGATAAGGACCTGGCGCTGGCCCTGCGCCTGCGCCACAAGCTGGCCGGCGGCCTGCGCCATGCGCAGAAACAGAGCCTGGAAAAGCTGTTGCGTGTGGCGGAGCGCACAGGCGGCATCTGGGGGCTGGATCAGGATATGCTGTGGGTGGCCGAATACCTGCGCCAGCAGAACCTGACCGCCGGGGACTTCGCCACCCACCGCGAGGTCCTGCGCGAAGCCATCCTCAGCACCTGTTACGTGATCGAGAATCTGATGCCGCTGGCGAGCGACTTTCCCATCGCGCAGGAGACGCTGCGCAGGGCGATGGAGCTATGGTGGGGTGTCTTCCATGGGCGCAATGCCGCCAATACGCTGCACGCGCTTTTCCCGACGCCTTACGATTACCTGATGATTCTGGCCCGCACGCTGGTCGCCGTGCGTGCCTACCTGGGCGCGCCGCTGATCCAGTGGGGGATGAGCTATGTCCATCACAAGCTGGTCGAGCTTGAACTGGAGCAGGTCGCCCAGCCCGATCGCGAGAGCATCCGCGAGGCCCTGCGCCGCTGGTTGCGTGTCGATCTGGAAGGCGAGCCGGAGCGCCTGCGGCTGGGCATGTCTGATACCGAGATCGTGCGGATCAAGCCATATATCTCCAACCCGATGATCCCCGATGGATCGGGCGCGGTGAGCATCCCTTACGCCAGCATGTTGGTCGTCAAGTACGGGCCAAAGGCCGAGATCGAGGAGGAGCGGGCCAACTACGACCGTCTGCCCGCCAGTATCCGCTCCTGCTTCGCCATGGTGCCCCAGCCCAGCTATGAGGATGAGCAGGGGCGATCCTTCCTGATCCTGCAGGACCTCAATGGCTACCGCACCCTGATTGAGATGCTGAAGGACGTGCCCCAAGCCCGCCCGGAGATCAGCGCCGAACTGGGGCCGTTCCTGCTCGGGATGCACACCGGCCAGCGCCGTAAGACCAGCCCTGCCCCGTACGGCCTGCTATGGGAGTTGTACCTGCTGCCGATGCAGGAGCACATCGGGCGCGTCTTCACCTACATTCAGGATAACGGCCTGCTTGACCAGCGCAAGCTGGAACACGCCGCTCAACTCAAGCACAGCCTGCTGGATCAGATGGGCAGCCTGGTGCGTCACCAGCTCAGGCTGGAGGGCTTCCCGGTCGCCTACATGCACGGCGACCTGCATTCGCGCAACATCATGGTTCGCCGCCTGCCCGCCCGCGAGCGTGGCAATGACAGCCGGGCGCTGGACTTCAAGCTGATCGACCTGGAAAAGCTGCGGCTGGATGGCGACGTGGCGCTGGATGGCGGCGAGTTGCTGGCTGACCTGAGGCTGGCCATGAGTTCGCTCAAGGGGGTCAGCGACCGCCTCCTGCTGGAAGAACTGATCGAGACGGTTCGCGCCGCTTACATGGATTTTGCCGTCGAACGCGGGGATGAGACCTTCCCCACGCGGCTTGAACTGGCCCAGGCCCGCGCCCTGATCCGCGTGGCCAAAGGCCGCACCAAGGCCGGTAACACCTTCCTGCGGGAAAGCCGCCGCGCCCCGGCGATCAACATCGCTCACGAATTGCTGGATCTGACGGAGATGGCCATTGAGCATCTGAAACAGGTGCTGGACGCGCTGATCTGAACTGTCCTTGCCGGATGGAGACAGACCGGCGCGGCTGGCGGTGAGCCTCCCTTCTAAGCGCGAACCCGCGTGGTGCCGCCCGGATGTGTGACGCAGTCTCCCAGGGGAAAATACCATGCCGGATGCCAGCACGCTGCTGCTGTTTGCAACAGCGGCCATTTCGATCAACCTGACGCCCGGCCCGGATATGTTGTATGTGATCGCCCGTAGTGTAGGGCAGGGGCGGCGGGCGGGGATTGTCTCCGCCCTGGGGCTGAGCGTGGGCTACGTGCTCCACACGCTGCTGGCCGCCTCCGGACTGGCGGCGCTGCTGGCCTCTGCGCCGGGGGCCTACGGCGCCGTCCGTATCGCCGGGGCGCTGTACCTGGTCTATCTGGGCATGCGGGCGCTGTGGCCGCGCCGGGAGCGTGAGGCGCCCGATCGCCCGGCGGGGATTGCTGCCGCGCCGGTGGGCGATGACGCTCGCTGGCCGGCGGTCTTCCGCCAGGGGGCGCTAACCAGTACGCTCAACCCCAGCATCGCGGTGTTCTTCCTGGCCTTTTTGCCTGGGTTTGTCACCCCGGCGCGGGGGGCGGTCGCCGGACAGGTGATCGCGCTGGGTCTGCTCTTCAATGCCACTGCGACGACAACCCATACCATCATCGCACTGCTGGCCGGGACGGCCGGCGACTGGCTGCGCCAGCGGGAGGGGGCAGCCCGCTGGCAGCGCCGTTTTTCCGGCGCCCTGTTGATTCTGCTGGGGCTGCGGGTGCTGGTGATGTGAGGGGGGCCGGTGGGCAGCCCGCTTTGGCCCTGTCACAGGTCAAAACAGGCATTGACAAACGCCCCCGGATCGGTATATACTGCCCGGCAGTAGGAAAGCAGGCAGGTGCAGTGTGTAGGTGAGCAGTGCAACGCCCAATTTCCGGGCGTTTTTTGTCTCAACCACGCGGTCGTGCATGCCCAACTACGATCTTCGAATAAGCCATTACAGTTGAAGGAGCTTCTCCAATGGCTGAACGTATTCAGGGTACTGTCAAATGGTTCAACGGGACCAAGGGTTATGGGTTCCTCCAGCAGCCGAACGGGCCGGACGTCTTCGTCCACTACTCGGCCATCGAGGGCACCGGCTTCCGTAACCTCGAGGAAGGCGACCGCGTCGAATTCTCCATCGAACAGGGTCCCAAGGGCCTTCAGGCTCGCCAGGTCGTCAAGCTGCGCTAAGCCTGCTCCGCGACACTGACTACCCGCGCCCGCGTCACCCCGACGCGGGCGTTTTGATTCCGCTGACCTTCCTCCGGCGGCGGTATAATCCTGGACAGGGATGTACCGCTTGCAGCAGAGGACAGGGAGGGAAGCCCGATGACCCAGGCAGCCAGAGACGCCGATCTTCAGCAGGCTATGCGTTACCTGCAAAAAGAGGAGATCACCGGCCATCACATCTACCTGAAGCTGGCCGAAACGATCAAAAACCCGGATAACGCGGCAGTGCTGCGCCGGATCGCCGGGGAGGAGCGCAAGCATCACGACTTCTGGAAGGCTCATACCGGTCATGAAGCGCAACCTGATTCCTGGAAGGTGCGCCTGCATTACTGGTTGGCGCGGCTGTTTGGCCTGACCTTCGGCGTCAAGCTGATGGAGCGCAGCGAAGAAGCCGCCCAGAGCGCTTACAGCCGCCTGCTGGATGCTATCCCCGGCATGGAGGAGGTTCTGCGGGAAGAAGAAGAGCACGAGAATGCGCTGCTGGCCATGCTGGATGAAGACTGGCTCAAATATGCTGGATCGGTCGTGCTGGGGCTGAACGATGCGCTGGTGGAGTTGACGGGGGCGCTGGCTGGGTTGACCTTCGCCCTGCAAAATACCGGTCTGGTTGCCCTCTCCGGGCTGATCACCGGTATCTCCGCCTCGCTCTCGATGGCCGCCTCGGAGTACCTTTCCACGCGCTCGGAGCCATCAGGGCAGCAGGAGCCGGGCCGCGCCGCTCTGTATACGGGCATTGCTTACGTCTTCACTGTCATTGCCCTGATCCTGCCCTACCTGATCTTCACCAATATCTTTGTCAGCCTGATCGTCACACTGATCATCGCCATCGGGATCATTGCCGTGTTCAACTTCTACCTTTCCGTGGCGCGGGATGAATCGTTCCGGCGGCGCTTCCTGGAGATGGCCGGGCTGAGCCTGGGTGTGGCCCTGCTGTCCTTCCTGATCGGGGTGATTGTGCGTAATGTGCTGGGCATTGAGGTCTGAGGGGGCACTGGCCGGGGATACAGAAGAGAGCAACCACACGGGTTGCTCTCGATGCTTTTCCAGTTCCGACGGGCCTTGCTAATCCGTTGGCGGGCTGGCTTCCTGCCCTGCCGCCGCCCGGAATACCGCCCGGATGTCCTCCGGCGTTTCCGCCAGTAGCAGGCGGGCGCTGATCTCCGCCGCCAGCGCCTCCGGCACGGCCTCCACGACAAACGGGCGCTCGGCGGACTGGCCCAGCCGCCGGATGGCCCAGCGCTCCCACTGCTTCAACTCCCGCTGTACGGCGGCGTCTTTGACCGGTGGCGCGATGGCCGGGCTGCCTGGATCGCGCGCTTCGTTATCCGCCACGGAAACGGCCAGCTGGCCGTCCGCTGGCCGACGCGATCCCGCCCCGCTGACCGGCGTTTCTCCCCAGGTGACGGGCGGCAGGTCGTAGTAGCGGGCGCGAATCTCGTTGATGCTCAGCACCGGGTAGGCGGTGCGGACCTCGGCCAGGCGTGTGCCGATATCGGTCGGGCGAATGTCGTCGAAGGCCGCCTCCAGGTCTGCACCCCAGAAAGGCAGTAACTCGGCGGTGATCTTGCCTGCCAGCCGCACCAGCTTGGGCCACAGTGTGCGCTCCACAAACACGCGCTCAGCGATGGTCGCGTTGGCTTCGGTAGCGTTCTCGCTCCACATGCCCGGCGGGATGCCGTAGATGTGAAAGATCGTCTCCCGGTTAAAGCGCCGCCCGTTGAGGAAGTCCATGTCCTGCTGGCTGAGGCCAATGGCCTGCCACTGTACTGAGCCGCCGCGCAGGAAAGCCGTGCGCCGTTCCGCGCCGCCGTAGGATTCGCGCCATTCGCGCTTGAGCCGCTCAAAGTCGGCGTCGCTGACATATTCCGTGATGTTGACGATCCCGGCGGGCACGGCGCGATCCGCGCCGAATGTATCGCGGTTCCAACGGGTCATCGCATCGTCGGTCTGGACGGCCAGCCGCGCCGCCTGGAGGGCGCTCAACCCGTAGTAGTCGCTGCGCGGGTGCCAGCGCCGGAAATGGATGACTTCCACCGCTTCCAGCGGGATGTGCTCCCCATCGAGAGTGTAGATATAGCCGCGCACGTGATCGCGCTCATCCGGCACAACGGCCACGCGGTCGGGGCGCAGCAGCCAGATTTGGGCCGGGCGGCCCTGCGCATCCCCGGCCAGGAACCAGTAGGCATTACCGGTCAGTTCCAGGGCGCCAACCGTCTGCTCGATCAACTCAAAACCGCTCAGGAACGGGTTGGGCGCGGCCAGCAGTGCTTCCGCCGGGTGCGCTTCCAGTGGGATGCGGCGTTCCCCCGCCCGCCGGTAGACGCGCAGCGGCACCAGCGCCGCCGCCTCCGCGATGCGGTTGACGGCCACATAGACCCAGGCGTTATCCTCATAGACGGCCGCCTGACGTTCGTAAGTCGTCAGGGCAGGCCAGCCGAAAGTATTGTGCCGGGCGACAGCAGCCAGATGCGGCGGGCGCTTTTCCAGTCGCCGCCGGCGGCCCGGCAGCCAGTCCAACCATGCGGGCATGATCGTTCCTCCTCACCCTGCGCAAAAGATTCACACAATTTTCAGGTTCTTCCGGCGCAGTCTGTGTTACTGTACTGGGCAGGTTTACATCTAATTACTGATTACGGAATGACGGTATAACCTCGGACTCAGGAGTCACTATGCTCTCTTTACTGGAACTTACGGTTCGTCTACCTGCCCTGCTATGGGATAGGGCGTCGGCTGTTGCCCGGCCCTCCCGTGCGACCGGCGTCATCGTGGCTGCCAGCGTGTGCCCGACCCGCCCCGACGCCGGGGATCACGCCTTCAGCCAGCTCTACCAGCCGGTGGTCAAATTTCGCTACGTGGTCAACCATGAGGGCTACGTCAGCACACGTCTGTATGACAACCCTCTGAGCAACAGCATTGCCACCTTCGATCGCCGCCGCGCTGAGGCAGTTGTACGCCGCTTCCAACCTGGTAGCATGGTGACCGTCCATTATGACCCGCGTCACCCGGAGCGCGCCTACCTGCTGCGCGGTTTGAGCCGGGAAGCGATCGTTGCTCTGGCCAGTGCTGGTTTGCTGACTGTCCTCACTATCGTTGCCATTTACATGGGCCTCAGCCCGGCGTTCTAAAATCACCGCCGCGCCCTCCTTGTTTCCTCAGGCGAACGAGAGCGGTCCGCCCGCGTGGCGGACGCCCATCCAGCCCAGCGCCACCGCGATCACGGTGTCGTCGTGCATGCCCGGCGGCGCGCCGTAGCGATACGTACCGGAAGGCAGCCGCTCCATCGTGTAGGCGTTCAGTTCCCCGCGCAATAGCGGGTCGTTCAGCAGGGTGACGTCGCCGCGTTCCATGGCCAGGGCCAGCGCTTCGATCAGCGGCGCTTTGCTCTGGGCCGTCGTCTGGAACGGGCGGACGGGCAGGCCGTACGCCTGCAGCGCCTCGATGTTGACGCTGCCGATGCTGTTGGCTTCCGCCCAGATCGCACCCGGCCCCCAGCGATCGCATAGGGCGCGCAGACGGTCGCGTTGTTGCGCCCATGAAATCTGGCGGAAGCGCTCCAGGGCTACCAGCCGCCGCGCCGCGACATCGAACACGGCAAAGGCGGTGTAGTCGTCGACACGCCCCCAGTCGATGCCGCAGACGTAGCGACCGCCTGGCTCTGGCTCCCCTGGCTGGCCAGTGCAGACGGCGTCGAGGTTGCGGAAGACCTGCCCGGCATCCTCCACGAACTCAGCCTCGTATTCCTGCCGGAACCAGCGATCAGGCAGTTCCAGCCGGGCGGCGTCGATCTCCTCCGGCGCGATCAGGGGGTTGTCGCGGGTGGGGTGGTGGAAGCTTGCCCAGTCCGGCTGGAGCGGGTCCAGGCCCAGCAGATAGAGGCGGTAGAACCAGTTGAGGCCGTTGGGCGTGGAGAGGAACAAGGCGCGCCCCCGCCGGTCGGAGAGCGCCGGGCGGATGGCCCCCGTCCAGACTTCCTCCGGCATGAAGGCCGCTTCATCCAGCACGGCCAGGTCCAGCCCCGTGCCACGCAGGGCGTCAGGCTCGTGCCCACTGCGGACCTGGATCGCACCGCCGCCGGGCAGGATCACCAGCCGCATCTGCTCGTTCTTTTCCACCCATACCCCCTCCAGCGCCGCCTTGAGGCTTCGCCAGACGGCATCGGCCAGGCCGTAGGTCGGGGCGATCCACCAGCCCAGCCCGCCGCGCCGGGCGGCGTCAAGCAGGGCCACCTTGCCCAGTTCCGTCTTGCCCCAGCGGCGGCCACAGGCCACCACCCGGAAGCGGGCCGGATGAGCCATCACCCGCGCCTGCCCAGGGTGGAGCCGCATGGACCGCACCGTCATAGGCGAATTCCCAGCGGATAACCTGTTCGTGCGTGGCGTCATCCGGCGCTTCCAGCATCCTGATCAGCTCGATCGTGGTCTTGAGCGCCGCCGCTACCTGGTGTAACGGCGCATCGGCGATCTTGTCCGGCACGGCTTCGGCCAGGGCCAGCGCGCCCCGGCGCAACGCCTGGGCCAGTTCAACATCGGAGGGAGGGGCCTTCTTACGGGAGCGTTGAGTCGTCTTTGCCATGACCGTCACTGTTGCGCACCTCCTGTGCGGGCTGGCCGCCCGGCGCCTACCGCTCGCCATCCGGCTGCTGGCGGGAGCACCAGGATACGCTCCAGATGGGTTGTCTCCCGCGCGGTAGGGGCCGGGCAGCGCGTCCGTGAACCATTCGCACTGTAGCACGGATGTTCTATTTCTGAAGCGAAAAAGATCGCCGGGTGGTAGCCGCTTTTTACGCGCTCCACCCGGCTCCAACTCACCCCTGAATGTTCACGGTAGCGCTACGCGTTGCCGCTCAGCTTGCGCTGCAGGTAGTCATCGGAGTAATCAATGCGCAGCTCCACCCACAGCGGGAAGTGGTCGGACATCTGATGGGTGCGCCAGTAGGTGCGGTAGTAGGCCGATTTGTCCTTGCGCGGCTTGCCGGCTTCGGTGGTGTTGTAGGCCTCACTCATGTACGGGGCGTAAAGCGCCTCGTCGTCGTTGCGGAAGACCGTCTCGTAGTAGTTGAAGACGCCCGACTTGCCGATCTCACCGAAGCGTTGGTCCCGCACCCGGAACATGATCTGGTCGTAGAATTTGTTCTGGGCAGCATTGGTTGGCAGCCGGGTGGGGCCGTCGATCCCGATCGGGATGGAGAAACCGGCGTCCAGCAGGGCGCGCATGGTCAGATCATCATGGCTGAAGATATTGAAGTCGCCCAGCAGGATCAGGTTTTGCGACCAGGCCGTCTCATCCAGTGTGCGGCGGCGCAGGAACTGCGCGATGTGCTCGATCTCGGCCACGCGCTCAGGATCGTTGGCGATACCCTTGCCGTACAGGATGTGGACGGTACATAGCATAAAGCGTGTCCAACCTGCCTCAAAGCCGCAAATGAACGGCGTGCGGGCGATCTGTGTCACCGGCAGGTAGACTGTCTTGCCCTGTTCGTCCTTGGTCCTTAGCGGAGGCAGGACCAGTTCGCTGGCCAGCCCGCCGAAGTGCACCTTGCGCGAATCATAGAGAAAAGCCATCCGTTCATCGTTGCCCGGCTCGCCTTCGGTCACATCAGTGATCAGATATTGCCAGTGATCGCCCAATAGCTCCTGAACACGGTGCAACGCCTTGAGGTCCTTGCGCACCTCCTGGACAGCCACCAGGTCAAAGCGGTCGATGATCTCGGCGATGTAGTAGAACGCTTCCGGCAGGCGCTCGCCGTAGGCAGGCGAATCGAACTCGCGGATGTTCCAGGTGGCCACGAGCAGGTTACGGGAAAGCGTGCGCGTCACCGGCACATCGCGGTCAAGCTGGCGGCGCAGGGCCAGCAACCGCTCGGCGATGCGTCGGTCTTCAGGCTTGTTGATCGGGTCAAGGTCGCGATACTTGGGCATGCCGGGACTCCCTTAATCCAGCTGCTGGCGGTGGGTAGGGGGGATTTTCCCCGTCTTCATTATAGGCTTCGATGGCCCCGGCGAAACTGCAGCCCGCAGGCGCCGTTGCGTCATCTCAATTTCCACCGGATATTGTATAATATCAGTAAGAGCATTTCACAGCCCTGGGTGAAGGCTCTGGCCGGTTCGGGGCGCAGCCGGGTCTTTGCGGCTGGCGGGTCACCGGCGATCCGGGGCGACTCTTCACTTGTTGAGAAATGGGGGAAACCACATCATGCGTAAGTTGTCAAAAATTGTTGCCCTCGCGGTTGTACTGGTGTTGATCGGGTTGCTCCTGCCGCCGCTGCCAGCCTATGCCGATGGCGGCACTCCCTGTCCGGGATCGCTGCCGACACGGCTGGCGGTCGGTGATACGGGGGAAGTCGCCCGTAGCTTCAGCAGCCTGCGCAACAGCCCCGGTGGGCTGGTGATCCGTGTCATGTACACCGGCGCGCGCTTCACCGTGCTGGAGGGGCCGACCTGCGCGGGCGGGCTGACCTTCTACAAGATCGATTACGGCGGTGGGCTGGTTGGCTGGGCCTCGGAGAGCGCGGTCGCCAGCCCGTGGGGGGCGCAGTACTGGCTGGCTCCCGTTGAGGACGGCGGTGGCACACCGACAGCCTGCGCCGGTTCGCTGGCTCCCCGTCTGGCGGTCGGCGATACAGGCCGGGTGGCACGCTCCTTCAGCAGCCTGCGCAGCAGCCCCGGTGGTCCGGTGATCAGTGTGCGTGGCTATCACGAGGAATTCACCGTGCTGGAAGGGCCGGTTTGTGCTGCTGCCGGGCCGCTCATCTGGTACCGGATTGACTATGGTGGTGGGGCGGTCGGCTGGGCGTCGGAGAGCCAGGTCATCAGCCCATGGGGATCGCAGTACTGGCTGGAGCCAGCGCCGTAGCAGCGTTGCGCCGTACCCCTCCGTGCCTGTGACCCGCGCCGGAGGGGCTGCGCCGCCCGGCGATTCCCGGTTACGCCGCGGGGCGACCCTTCTTCAGGGTCGCCCCGCCGGTGGATCCCGCCACAACGGGCCGGATCACTCCGCCAGCACATCCAGTTCTACCACCTTCACGTCATCCAGCGGCCCCACCTCAACCGTCCCGGTCAGGCGGACGCCGGTCAGTTCGATCGGCGCTGGCAGCGCGAAATCAAAGAGCTGGTAAGGCACCTGTGGATCGGGCGCGCCGATCAGCGTTGTGCCCTCCGGCGCGGCAACCCACTCGCCGTCAACCAGGCATTCCAGCTGGAAGGCGGTGAACACGCCGGGATCGCCTTCGATGAAGCGGATGACGCTCGCTTCAACCGGGCGATCATAGACTACCGATAGCGTGATCGCCCCGTCGCGGGCTTTGCCCCGGTACACCCGCGCTGGCGGGCGCGGCTCAACCCCGCTAAAGTCGTGCTCCACCCCGTCCGCGATCGCCCGGCTGGTGGCCTGGGAAGGTTCGCCTTCTACGCGGGCTTCCACGGTTCCTCCGTGCTGGCGGACGCGGTTGTTGGCGCTGCGTTGCCAGAGCTGCTCCAGCGGGTTATGGCTCAGCGGCGGGCCGTCTGGCGCGGGCGGCAGAGTCCACACCTCGCCTGCTACGCTTCCCCCCGCTTCAAGGATAGTCTGCTCGATGATCGGGAGCATCCGTTCCGCCATCAGGGTGAACGTGTCTTCGGCCTGCCGGTCATCCGGCAGGTAGTCCGGCAGATTCTCCCGCGTGCGGCTGATCTGATACCGGTCAGCAATCGCCACACCGGGGAACTGTTCAAGCAGCGCGTCATAGCCCAGCAACAGGCCCAGCAGCCCGCCCATGGTGGCCGTGCCGTTGTCCGAATCCCAGCCGGCGAGCGTTCCGATCTGAATAGTGCGCCTGAAGTCGCCCTCGCCATAGAGCAGGGCCATCACCCCCGTCGCCAGATTCACGGAAGATTCCGTCCAGCCCCGGTAGACATAACCGTTTTCATCAGCATTTAGCTGGAAGTGTTCGCAAATCCGGTCGCGGGTGCGTTCCCAGTTGTCCCGGTCAGGGTTGTCCAGATAGTCGGCCAGCACAAAGTCGATCACCTCAGCGGCTTTTGACGTATCTGGGAGGTATTCCCGCGCTGCCCTGACCAGCCAGATGATCTGCTCGCGCGGCGGGAGGGAGCGGTCGACCTGCGCGGCCAGCGCATAGAGCGCCACATGGAACTGCGCGGCATGGGCGGCGTACCCGCTTGCTGTAGTCAGGATCGGCAGGTTAGCCAGCCGGAGCGCCTGATCGGGCATGCCCGGGGCCAGCGCCCCAAAGATTTCCGTGGTCAGTTGCGCGTCAATCTGCAGGCTCTCCGGGTTGACCGACCGCATCCCTGTCACGGGTGGCAGCACGCCCCGCTCCATCAGATCGCGGGCCTGCCGGTTAGAAACCCAGATCCAGTCGTTGATGTGCTGCTGCCATCCTTCGACGATCTGCGCCGGTGTGAGCAGGTTCGTGCCATGCCGGGCGAGCAGGTGCAGGTAGACGTATTCAATATCGGTGTCGTCATCCGCCAGCCAGGGGTCCTGAAACACGAAGTCAATCACGTCGTTGGGCTTCCAGTCGATCCCCTGGTCAAGACCCCAGTCGGCGTCGGTGTAAAACGGCGGCCCGGTCTTGACGGCTTCGGTGGTCAGGCCGGTCCAGTTGGCGATGGTTTCGCCCAGCCACATCGCCCGCAAGTGGTCGGCGTAGTCCGCCCGGTTGATCTGCCGGGATTCTGCCTGGGCAGCGACCGGCTGAGCCGCCCCGGTCAGGGCCAGCCCGCCGTCGCACAGAGACATCCAGCCGATCGCGCGGGTGAACAGGCTGAACACGATCAGCACGCCGATACAGGTAACCGCCACCACACCCCACCGCCTCAATAACCAGGCGTGTCGGGAAGTCGTCATCATGAACTCCTTCATGCCTTCAGGCCGCCCTGGGTCAGACCCTCGATGAAATTGCGCTGCAGCAGCAGGAACAGGATCAACACCGGCACGATCATGATCACCGATCCGGCGTTGGTCAGCCCCCAGTCGCGGCCATAACGCTGCTGGAAGGCGTACAGGCTGGTCGAGATCGGCTTCAGGTCGGTGCCAGGCAGGAAGGTGACAGCGAACAGAAATTCGTTCCAGGTGAACAGCCCGACCACCAGCGCCGCCGTCAAAAAGCCAGGCCAGGATAGTGGCAGGATGATCTCCCGCAGCACCTGGATGTTGGAAGCGCCATCAATACGCGCCGCGTCAATGAAGTCCTGGGGCAGGGCCACCATGTACGACCGCAACAGGTACGTGGCAAAGGGTGATTGCAGGGCGATATAGATGATGATCAGGCCGGCGTGCGAGTTGATCAGCCCCAGTTGCTTCCAGATGTAAAACAGCGGGATGATGAACAACTGCGCGGGTACCCCGGTACCGATCAGGAAATAGAAGGAAATGACATTGCCGCCCCTGAGGTCCAGCCGGGCCAGCGCGTAAGCCGCCATCCCCGCCAGCACGATCACCCCGGCCACGGTAAAGCCGGTCAGGATCGCGCTGTTCTTGATCGTGTTGGCATAGTTACCTTCCCGCCAGGCTGTCGTAAAGTTGTCCCACAGCGGTTCCTGGGGCAGCGTGAACGGGCTGAGGTTGATCTCGGCGGTGCTCTTGAGCGAATTGAGGAACAGCAACAGGATCGGGACAAGGGCGAAGATCGCCAGCAGCGTCAAAATGACATAGTTAGGTAGTGTGGAGACTGTTCTTCTGGTCCGGAACATGGCTAGATCTCCCATCCCAGTTTGCGCAGCAGCACAAAGCCGCCGGTGGCGATGGCCACCCACAGCGTCATGAATACGCCTACCGCCGCCGCGTAGCCAGACTTGAAGCGCTCAAAGGCGCTGGTGTACAGGTAAGTCCCCATCACTTCGGAGGCGTTGGCTGGTCCGCCGCCGGTGATGATGTACACGTAGTCAAAGACCAGCCCGGACCAGATCGTGATCATCAGGATGGTGAAGACCAGCGTCGGGCGGATACTGGGCAGAGTCACAAAGCGGAACTGCTGCAGACGGTTAGCCCCGTCCAGGCGGGCCACTTCGTACAGCTCCACGTCCACGGCAGACATGGCGGCCAGGTACAGCACCAGCAGGAACCCCCAGAAGTGCCACATGTCGACAAAGGCGACGCCGAACAGGGCCAGATCGCGGGAGCCGAAGATCGCCACATCCAGGAAGGTTATCCCGCAGCACTTGGCCAGCGCCGGGCCGATGCCGATGCGCGGATTGAGCAGGAAGCGCCACAGCTGCGCATTGACCACCGCCGCGATCACATACGGGATGAAGTAGGCCACCCGGAAGAACATCTGCCCGCGTTTGACGCCGGAAAGCAGATACGCTCCCAGCAAGCCCAGCGCTACCGGTATGGTGAGAAAGAATACCGTCCACATCAGGTTGTGGATCAAAGCCTTGAAGAAGACCTGATCCTGGAGCAACTGCCTAAAGTTAGCCAGACCCACAAAATTCATGCTGCCCACGCCCGACCAGTCCGTGAAGGCCATCCCCAGACCGGCAATCGAAGGGATGACCACGACGATCAGGTTGAGCAACAGTACCGGCACGACGAATAGCCAGCCGCTGATCTGCTGCCGTCGCCGGGCCTGGCGGGCTTCACGATGAAGCGATGTGGCTGCCATACTGCCTTCTCCAGACCTGTGTTCAAGTAATCGGTGAAATACTCGCCGGGAACAGGAGAGGGGGCGGTGACGTCACCGCCCCCGTGGCGATTATCGCCCTGCTTATTCGCTGACACCCGGCGCCGGGACGTTCAGCACGGCGCCTGACGCCCGCGCTTCATCCCAGGCCGCCTGATGGTTGGCCAGATAGTCTTCGACGCTCAGTTCGCCGTACCAGACCAGCTCGATTTCCTCCCACAGCTGGACATTCGGACCAGCCGGCCAGAACGTCCAGGTGGTGTAACCGATCCGGCCTTCGCCGGTGACCTTGGCAAAGTCAGAGAAGAAGCGAACAAAGCGCTCGTCCACCCCCTCCGGGAAGTCCTCAGGGGTGATGCGCACCGGCACCATCCACTCGCCGAAGCTCTGGGTGGCCGACATGTCCAGGACGCGGTCCGGATCGCTCAGCAGGAAGTCGATCACTTCCGCCGCCACCTCAGGATGCTTCGAAGCAGCGTTGATCGACAGCGTGGAGCCGGTCGCCAGTTCGTAGTTGTACTCGCCAGCGCGCTCATTGAAGACGGGCAGCGGCGCCCAGTCCCATTCCGTTCCGGCCTCTTCAAAAGCGCCCACGCCCCAGAAGCCCCAGGTGCCGATCATCATCATGGCCGCTTCGCCGGTGGAGAGTGTTGGCCAGTAATCATCCCAGCCGATGGCGAAGTAGTTTTCCAGGCCGCCGCTGAACCAGCCCTTGTCGGCGATGTGGGTCCGCAGCAGTTCCATCGCCTCCACGAACTCCGGATCCGTCCACGGCTTCTCGCCGATCAGGGCCTTGTAGACATTCTCCGGCCCGGCCACATTGTTGAGGTAGATGCCCACGAGGTGCTCATTGGTGGGCTGCCAGCCAACATTGCCGTAGATCAGGGGATAGATGCCCTCGGCAACGGCAGCCTCGGCCAGCGCTTCGAACTCCTCGAGGTTGGTGGGCGGGGTCCACCCCTTCTCCTCAAACAGAGTCTTGTTGTACATCAAGATCATGCTCTCGTAGGTCAGTGGAACACTGTATAGTGTCCCACCGATGAACCCGGACTCGAAGGCCCAGGGGAGCAGACGATCTTGCCAGCCCCACTGCGCGGCATAGTCATCCAGCGGCTGCACCAGGCCGGCTTCCACGAATTCGGCGATGAAGGAGGCGCCGGGCGACTGAATGATGTCCGGTGCTTCGCCAGCGGTGATGGCCGTACGCAGGACGTTGTTGAGGTCCTCATGCTCGGTGATTTCCAGCCGATAACCGGGGTGTGCCTCATTCCAGGGGTCGATGAACAGTTCCTGAATGTTGGTGGGCACGGAGTTCGGCTCGGTCCACCAGGTGATGGCGATTTCGTCACCCTGGGCGCTGACAATCGGCGTGACCATCAGGAACAGGGCAATGATGAGCAGAATAGACAGAGCGCGTGCTTTCACGGCAATCTCCCTCCTCACTTGAGTAATCAGCACTTGTCGTGACAATCAGTTTTCATTGCATCGGATAACTCTGACCTGGCGGGCACCTCCTTCCTCAACTATCGCCCCGCATTGATGATGGCGTGATCAGGTTACCGGGCGGACGAACACATCGCCGCACTCCAGCGTACCTTCTTCCAGGACGATGGCCACTGCGCCGCCTTCCAGCGGCCGCTCCGTATCCTGTACGTCAAACAGCAGCGTGCCATCAACCCACCCTCTGATGCGCTGGCCTTCCACCGCCAGCCGGAGGTCATGGCTCTCATCAAATGCCCAGGCAAACTCCTTCTCGGCCAGGATACGCTCGCCATCCAGCGCCTTGACCAGGCAGGCGCGGTTGCCGGGGCGCAACAGCAGAGCGTAATAGCGCCGCATCCCCTGCACCCGCGCCGCAATCCCCGCCGAAGCGCACAGGTGCGGCGTCAGGCGGGTCGAAACCTGGTAGTCCGTCCATTCCCGCGTGCCCTGGATCAGCAACCCGGTGCCTTCGTTGTGCATCAGTCGCAGGCCAAGCGGCCACCACGGCCACCAGTCATCGACGCCGTTTGTCCAGGCCAGCGACCACATCTTGCCGAATTTGGCCGGCTTGCCCAGCCGGACGTTGGGGGCGCCGCCCCAGGTCAGGTAATCCAGGTACACGCTGCCAGCGGGGACATAGCCCTCTACCGGCGCGATCTCCAGCCCGATCTCGGCGATCGGGCGGCCTTCTGTCTCCGGTACGGTCCAGGTGAAGTCCTGCCGCGCCCCCGGCGCCAGCGTCACCGCCGGACCGTAGATCGGCACCAGGGCGTCAACGGCCTGCTCCATCGCCTTGAGCGCCTCCGGTCCAACTGAGAAGTGCGCTGTGCCAGCCGCCTCGTAGACGCGGATGTACAGCCGCGCCTGAACTGGCTCGGCGTTGGTCGGGTCGGCCTGGACGGCAGCGGTCACCGTCTGCCCCGGATACAGCGAGGGCGAGGCCAGCAGGGCGTAATGCCCCAGGTCGCCGGTATCCGCCGGGATGAAGGTGTGCGTCCTGACCCGCGATACCCGCCCCGGCGCCAGCCGCTGGTAGCGAATCGCCAGGCTGCGCTCGCCGAGGGCGCTGTGCCCGGCGACGTTTTCGATGCTCGTGGTGCCATTGACTTCCACGCTGGGTTCCGGCTGGAAGCCCTGCACCGCGCCGGGAAGCTCAAAGTGGTAGCGTGCGCCGCCTTTGGGCGCCAGCGGCGGTTGCCCCTGCAGCGCCCGCCCGATGTTGATGATGTCGTAACTGACGCGCACCGCATCGGTGATCGCCCGCCCGCCATCGGCGGTGGGGATGTATAGCCGATCGGCCACCGGCGAACGCCAGTCCGGCCCGGCGTCAATCCCGGCCAGCCCGTTCTTGATGCCCATCAGGCAGCCGACATTGCCGGAGTTGCAATCCGTGTCCCAGCCGGAAGTGTTGACGATCATCAGCGTTTTCTGGAAGTCGTCGTCACCATAGAGCAGGCTGAGCACAATCAGGCCGTGGTTGGGCACCATGTGGCAGACGCCCTGGTAATGCTGGTAGCCGTAGTGTTCTTCCAGCCATTCCCGTGCCCGCATCCAGTCCGTCTCTTTGCCACGCAGTTCGCGCAGGTCGGCGATCACGCGGTAGATCGTCGAATCGGCGGGGATCAACCCGGTGGCCGTATCCAGCAATCGGTTCAGGTCGGATTCCACAAACGCCTGGGCTTCCATGGCGGCGATCACCTGTGCCCCGTAGACCGCCTCACCGTCGTGGCTGACGCTGGCCGCCCGCCGGGCCAGGTCAGCGGCCAGTTCGGGGTCGCCAGGTGCAACCATCGCCCAGCCGTCGATGAATATCTGCGCCCCGATTTGCTCCGCTACGGTGTGGCCGTTGGTGGCGATCGAGCCACTGGCCGGGGCCTTGAGGCCGCTCTTGAGCCGCTGGTAGGCGGTATGCTCGGTTGAGTTGCCGACGCCGCCCCACCAGAGGATGGTGCGCTTTTCGATCAGGTAGTTCAGCCACGTTTGCCCGATCTGCGCCGGGGTCAGGGACAGGCTGTTGCCGTAATCCGGCAGCGCCCGCAGGAACGTGAACGTCCCGGAGATGTCATCGTCGGTGACGATCAGCGGCAGTCCGCGCTTTTCGTGGACGTAGTAGGTGATCAGCCCCAGTTCGGCCATAATCCGCTGGTAGGACCAGCCTTCGAAGGGCCGACCAAGGTACACCCCGATCAGCTTGCCCAGCACCCCCGCATAAACCCGCTCCGCGTAATCGTGAGGTAGCGACATGCCCTTGCCTTTCTAGGTGCTCTCCCGGATCACCAGGCGAAACTCAAAAGGAACGGCGCGCTCTGGCAGCCTGGTCGTGCTGGCCAGGCGCTCCACCAGCAACTGGGCCAGCATCCGGCCCTCCTGCTGCATGTTCTGGTCGATGGTCGTCAGCGCCGGAATCATGGTTGCAGCTTCAGGAATGTTGTCATAACCGCAAACAGCCACATCTTCCGGTACGCGCAGCCCCCGGCGTTTGAGGGCGTAGATCGCAGCGATGGCCATCACATCGTTGGCGGCGAAGATCGCTGTTGGCGCGGGGTGGTCGGGCGCGAAGAGTCGCTCGATCAACCCTGGCACGCAATCCGCCCGGAAGTTGCCGATGCCCACCAGCCGCTGGTCATAGGGGATGCCGGCCTCCTCCAGCGCCCGGCGATAGCCCTTGAAGCGCCCCCGCCCGGCAATGGTGTTCAGGGTGCCACTCAGATGAGCGATGCGGCGGTGGCCTTTGGCGATCAGGTGGTTGATCATGCCGCTTAAGGCAGCCGTATCATCAACCTTGAGCACATCGATGCCGGGGATCAGCGATGGCGCTCCGGACATCACCGCAACCGCAATATTCGCCCGCGTGATGCGCTCCAGGTCTTCATCCTGCAAAAAGAACGGCACCATGATCACGCCGTCGACCTGTCGCCGCAGGATGGCTTCAATAAAAGCCTTTTCCCGCTGGGGGTGGTCGTCGGCGTCATACACCAGCAGATCGTAGCCCTCTGCTGAGGCGACCTGCTGCACACCGCGGATCAACTGGGGGTAGAATGAATTGGCAATGTCTGGCACGAGCACGGCCAGCAGGTTGGTCTTGCGGGTGCGCAGGCTACGCGCACTGGCATTGGGGGTGTACCCCAGCGCCCGGACGGCCTCCCAGACGCGCTGGCGGGTGGTGTCGCTGATACGAATATTGCCGCCGGAGCGCCCGTTCACCACCTGCGAAGCCGTGGTGACCGAAACTCCCGCCTGGCGAGCCACATCCCTAAGCGTAGATCGGCGCTTGTGGGTCACCCGTCACCCTTTGCCCGGTCTGGATCGGCAAAACGCCCACACAACACACTGTTTCGTTTCTGCTGTAACGTTTTACCATATCAAAGGTAGTATAGATTGCCCGGCCTGTCAAGCAGGGTTTCTTGAGGATATCTTCAGGGAGGCCGGGAGGTGGAGAGGCCGGGAGACCGGGAGGCCGCCGGGCGCTGCCTCCCGGCAGCGTTCAGACTCTGGCGGCAGCAGGCGGCGCTCGGCAGACAGAACGGCCCGATCGCGTGCCTGCGCCAGGGCGATTGCATCAAATTTGTTCCAGTAACCGTTCAAGGAAGGTGATATCAAGGCCGGCCTTGAAGCGTTTGGTGCGGATACTTCCCTTGGAAGAGTCCTTTTTGATAATGTTGAGCGCCAGTTG